>NZ_JAELTR010000046.1:0-33600 GCF_016428945.1 Chromobacterium sp. ASV23 | reverse complement strand
CAGCGAGTCCATGCCCTTGGGCGACAGGTTGACATGGCCATCCGCCATGGCGGTAGCGACGAAAAACAGCTTTTGTCCGGCGATGAACTCGCGGTGCGAATCCTGCAACTCCTGATAACGCTGCCCCATGCCGCGTCTCCCTCAGCAATGATTGTGATTTACGGGATGCAGGCTTGCCTTAGGCAAAATGCTCCGCGTCTTCCGGCACCGCCACCCACCCATGCTTCCTTTCCTCATAAACCGACACGCTGGGCGCCGGGAAACCTGGATCGGCAAACGCGCCCACCGGTATCGCCACAAACTCGTCCAGCCCTTCCGGCTCGTAATACACGGTAGCGCCGCAAGTCGGGCAGAAGTGGAATTTGACGCGCGAGCCTTCATCGCCCACGCGGACGTAGACGGTGGAATGGCCGGCGATGGCGACGTCCTTGCGGTAAAAGCGGGCCTGCTGGCCAAAAACGCTGCCGGTGCGGCGCTGGCAGGCCAGGCAGTGGCAGATGGAGACGCGCACCGGCTCGCCTGTTACTTGGGCGGTGAGCTGGCCGCAGCTGCATGCGGCAAGGCGGTTGGGCATGGAGTGGCTCTTCCAATGGTTCATGCAGGGTGGAACGGGCGCCTTCGCAGGACGCGCCCACCGCGCGGACGCTGACCAGTTATCGATTCAAGCAAACAACCAGGGCTGCTCGGCGCGGCGCTTGGCTTCGAAAGCCTTGATTTCGTCCGCATGCTGCAAGGTCAGGCCGATTTCATCCAGGCCGCCCAAGAGACAATGCTTGCGGTGCTCGGTGATGTCGAATAGAAAGGCCTGACCAGACGGGGTGAACACGGTCTGCGCCGCCAGGTCCACCGTCAGGCTATAGCCCGGCGTGGCCTCGCATTCGCGGAACAGCTGATCCACGATGTCCGCCGCCAGCACGATGGGCAGCAGGCCATTCTTGTAACAGTTGTTGAAGAAGATGTCGGCAAAGCTGGGGGCGATCACCGCGCGGAAGCCCTGGTCATCCAACGCCCACGGCGCATGCTCGCGGCTGGAGCCGCAGCCGAAGTTTTCCCGCGCCAGCAGGATCTGGGCGCCTTGGTAGCGCGGCTGGTTCAGCACGAAGTCCGGATTCAGCGGCCGCTGGCTGTTGTCCATGCCGGGTTCGCCGTGATCCAGATAGCGCCATTCGTCGAACAGATTGGGGCCGAAGCCGGACCGATTGATCGACTTCAAAAACTGCTTGGGAATGATGGCGTCGGTATCGACATTGGCGCGGTCCAACGGACAGACCAGGCCCTGCAAGGTGGTGAATGCTTTCATATTGCGCTCCCTGTTCAGGATGGCGCGGGGTTACTCGGCGGTGCGCTTGATCGCTTCGCCGCCTTTTTCCACCGCGTTGCCGATCGCCTTGCCAGCCTTCTGCAGCCCATGCTCCACAGCCTGCCCGCCTTCCTTGGCGTCGGTCTTGATGCCTTGCACGGTGTTGCAGCCGCCCAGCAGCAGGGCCAGGCTCAGCCAGACAATCGGTTTGTTCATGATGCGATGCTCCATATTGCGATGGACAGCCTTTCTGTCCGACAGGATTGAATCAGACATGCATTCTACCCTGTCGTCGCCGGCGGTCCATCGCCGCCGCTCACTGCGCGGCCAGGCGCCTCACATCGACGAAATGGCCGGCCACCGCCGCCGCCGCCGCCATCGCCGGACTCACCAGATGGGTGCGCCCGCCCTGGCCCTGGCGGCCTTCGAAATTGCGGTTGGAGGTGGAGGCGCAGCGCTCGCCCGGCAGCAGCCGGTCGGCGTTCATCGCCAGGCACATCGAACAGCCCGGCTCGCGCCATTCAAAGCCGGCAGCGGTGAAAATCTTGTCCAAGCCCTCGGCCTCGGCCTGTGCCTTGACCAGGCCGGAGCCCGGCACCACCAGCACCTGCTTGACGTTGGCGGCCTTTTGCCGCCCCTTGGCCACAGCCGCGGCCTCGCGCAAGTCCTCGATGCGGCTGTTGGTACAGGAACCGATGAACACCACATCCACCGGTATCTGATCGATGGGCGTATCAGCCTCCAGGCCCATATAGGCCAGCGCGCGCTCGATGCCGGCCTTCTTCACCGGATCATTTTCGCGCGCCGGATTCGGCACCTTGCCGCCCACGTCCACCACCATTTCCGGCGAAGTGCCCCAGGTGACCTGAGGTTGGATGTCGGCAGCCTGCAGGACGATCACTTCGTCGAAATGCGCGCCGTCGTCGGAATGCAGCGTGCGCCAGTAAGCCACGGCCGCGTCCCACTGCTCGGCCTTCGGCGCGTACGGACGTCCCTTCACGTATTCAATGGTCTTGTCGTCCACCGCCACCAGGCCGGAACGCGCGCCGCCTTCGATCGCCATATTGCACAGCGTCATGCGGCCTTCCATGCTCAGGCTGCGGATGGCCTCGCCGCCAAACTCGATGGCGTAGCCGGTGCCGCCGGCGGTGCCGATCTTGCCGATGATGGCCAGCGCCACGTCCTTGGCGGTGACGCCCGCCCCAAGCTGGCCGTCCACGCGCACCAGCATGTTCTTGGACTTCTTGGCCACCAGGCATTGCGTGGCCATCACATGCTCCACCTCGGAGGTGCCGATGCCATGCGCCAGCGCGCCGAAAGCGCCATGGGTGGAGGTGTGGCTGTCGCCGCACACCACGGTCATGCCGGGCAGCGTGGCGCCCTGCTCCGGCCCCATCACATGGACAATGCCCTGGCCCTTGTCTTTGAACGGGAAGTAAGCCAGCGCGCCGAATGCCTTGATGTTGGCGTCCAGCGTTTCCACCTGTTGGCGGGAAATCGGGTCCTTGATGCCTTCATCCCAGTGGTCGGTCGGCGTGTTGTGGTCGGCGGTGGACACCACGGAATCCACGCGCCACAGCTTGCGGCCGGCCAGTTTCAGGCCTTCGAATGCCTGCGGGCTGGTCACTTCGTGCACCAGGTGGCGGTCGATATACAACAGCGCCGTGCCATCGGCTTCCTGTCGCACTACATGGCTGTTCCACAATTTGTCGTACAAGGTTTGCGCGGTCATGTTGCGGCTCCTCGGGTCGTCGTTGCACACATCTTTGACCAGCTTTGATCCTGTTACAAGATAAGCCGTTATACTGGTATAAAAACCAACAGGATCGCCATATGGAATCACCCTCGTCCACGCCGCTCGGCGCCTTTCTGCGCGCCCACCGCGAACGGCTGACGCCGCAACAGGCTGGCCTGCCCAGCGGCCCGCGCCGCCGCGCCAAAGGCTTGCGGCGCGAGGAAGTGGCGCAACTGGCCGGCATCAGCCCCACCTGGCTCACCTGGCTGGAACAGGGCCGCACCGAGTCGGTGTCGGCCCATACCCTGAGCCGGCTGGCCGCCGCGCTGCAATTATCCGGCGCGGAAACCGACTATTTGTTCGACCTGGCCGGCCTGAAAAACCCCAAGGACAAACGCGCCGAGGCCAACCCGCAAGCGCGGGAAATCCTGGAAGCCATGTTGCCGCACATCGCCATCCCAGCCTATGTGCTGGACCGCCATTGGCGGGCCGTCGCCTGGAACGCGGCGGCGGAACAGTTGTTTTGCGGCTGGCTGGGCAATCCGGAAGCCAGCCGCAGCCAACTCGACTTCATCTTCCTGGCGCCGGAGGCGAAGACCTTCATCGACAACTGGCCGGAACGGGCGCGGCGCATCGTGGCGGAGCTGCGGGCAGACCTGGGCCAGCAACTGGATGATGTGGAAACGGCGGCCATGCTGGAGAGGCTGCGCCGGGAAAGCGCGGACTTCGAACGTTTCTGGCAGCAACAGGATGTGCTGGAACGCGAAGGCGGCGAACGCGCCTTCCATCATCCGGCGCTTGGCCGGCTGCACAAGCGCCAGATCACGCTGCGGCCGGCCAATGCGCCGGAGCTCAAGCTGGTGATGTTGCTATGACTCGGCCGGAAACGAAATGCCCAGTATAGGAAACCGCCGGGTTTGCTCATCGACAGTTGCGCAACACCGCAATGGTCTGTCGCCAAAAAACGCTTGCTCAATCAAAAACACAAAGGCCGTCAGCGAGAACTAGCTGACGGCCATCGCCCTTAATCAAAAATTTTTGCAAATTGCTTATTTAACGAGCAGGGCTATATGTAAAGCTCAGCATGGCATGCGGAGGGATGGTCACGATATTTGAAGCAGAGCTGATGAAACCTTTAGTAGCAATATCTTGCTCCTTATGGTCTGCCAAGGGAATCAACATACTCTTAAAGTTCGCTAGTTCAATTTTCGGCAGCGCATAACGACGTTCAGCACTGACATATTCACCGGCAGGGACCAATATCTCTCGCTGTCGGAATGCATAACGCTCAGGCGTTTGGATTTTCTTTCCCGCCAGCAAAGCCAGGCCAGCAAACTGCTCTTTCAAATCAAGATAGCCATCGCCACCATGCAGGCCAATCGCCTCCGCCAGCGCTTTCTCGCCAAATAATTTGCTATCCAACCATGACTTCAGAACGCCCGCACCATACTGATGCACCATCAAGGCCCCCAATGCTGAAGCTTTATTATAGCAAGACCTTTCACGCCACTGATCGAATCGACAGCCACTATCCCGGTAATCCAGTCCGTTTTCAATCTCGCCATCCGCTAACAAATACGGATTGACTCGCTGCCCTGAGGCAATCGAGCCGGAAAACAGTTCAGAAGAGACCAAATATGACGCCGCCTCGGCAAACATTTCACTCTCCCAAACTTCGCGCTTGCGCACATTATTGTGCACAGCCTCGCCGAGCTGCCAAGGTTTGATTATTTTTTGATACTGAAATATCAAATGCGAAAATTCATGAGCCAATACTGCTACAGCGCTCTGATAAGAATCCAGCGTGTCTTCACCGGCTCGAGGATCAGCCGCTCTGGGCGCAAAAAAGTCAAGCTGCATAAATATCGCATGCGCACGATTGCCCCTTGCCGTATCGCCGTGGCGCCGATCATAAATATTGACATATCCAGCAGTCCCCTTTTCAAGAGGCACTGCGACGATATGGACATCGCGGTGAGCGCTTGGCAAAAATTCAGCTGCTGCCTCTGATTGATCCAATGCGCCCCAATGCTCACCAAGCAGCGCAGCCTCCAGGGGGTATATGCTATTGGCAAACAGCTCGGCCAGTCTTTGCGCTCTTTTGAAGTAAGCTTTAAAGTTCCGCTCGAATTCTGCATTCCCACCGGCCCAAACATAGACTTGGCCACCTCCCGGCAGTGGGTGAGATGCCATCTTAAAAGTAGTCGTCTGACCCGCAGAACCGCTTACATACCACCCCTTTGCAATGTCTTTTTCAGCGTCCAGGCTTTCGATTGTGAGTGGGGCGCTGACGGGCGCTGACCCGCTCCTGATGCCACCACCGCCGGCCGCCATCCCTGTGTTGCTCAAGGCCGCAGCTTCGGGCATGGAGGTTTGAACCATCTGCCACAAAAGCCCCGCCTCAAGGCCTTCGATGCGGAGGACTTGGGCCCTATCGGTTTTATTATGATAAAGAAATATCGTCCCCACCGTTTTCTGACTAACTCCGGCCGGCATCTGGCAGCGCGCTCCATCGCACTGAAGCTCCACCGCTTGCGGCGTGGCGTTCACTGCATGTTGTGGTGGCACTGGAGTTGCTTGCCCCGCATCGGCAGCCCCGCCTCCGCCGCCCCCCCACCACCACAACCAGCCAAGGTTAAAGCCACTGCCAATCCAGAAAAACGCGTCAACTTCATAAAATTTAACAACCGTAACAAAATGTACAAAGCGCGCAATTCTAGAGCATTCACACTATGACATGAATATTTTTGATATGTTTGATCATTTTTTATCATCACATCACCCTTAACGATGGCATGGAAACGGAATGACTAGGGCCGGCGCGTACCTCACTCGAGCGGAATTGAACAGTACAGACAGCTTCTGGGACGATTAAGGCTGAGAGAATCAGGACAGAGAAGCGGGGTGGCCTGCTGCGCAAGCGACAAGCCTTGAGAAAGCTACGGGCGCAGGCCAAAACAAGACGCGGGGCCAGCCATGCCGCGAGCAGACGCGAGGGAAACTGGCCACATGGCGGCCAGACCCCATCATGCGCGAACTGCAATCACAACTGGGCCGGCGGCCCCAGATGCTCCTGCAGCAGCCGCCAGCCTTGCGCATCCTTGATCAAGGTGCAGCTGCCTCGGCCATGCCCTTCCGCCGCCTGTCCATCCACGAGGCCGCTCCAGGCGAAATCATAAACGCAGGCGGCGAAGTGCTCTCCCACATGCGTCCAGTGCAGGTCGGCGATGCGGTATTCTTCGCCGCGTATCCACTCGAAGGTCTGGCGGATGGCATCGCACACCGCGGCCTTGCCTTTGAACGTGCCATCGGAAAACACAAAACAGGCGTCTTCATGCAGCCAGGGTGCCACTTGGCGCCAGTCGTGCGTGGCCAAGGCACGTTTATATTGGTCCAAGGCCTGATGCGGAGTAAGGGCGATAGTCATTTCGGCGCCTAGTGTTTGGCTCTCAACCAACGCAGGCACACAAACACGCCTATCAAAGCCGCGATGGCCGACATCGTAAACGTCGGCAGCACCCCGCCGTGCGGCCAGATCAAGCCGCCGATCAGCCCGCCGCCGCTGCCGCCTACGCCAAATGAGGCGATGATGTACAGTCCCTGCGCCCGGCCGTGATGCTGCTCGGCGAACATGCGGTTGATCAGGCCGATGGCCGAAGCATGATGCAGGGCATAGGTCAGCGCGTGCAACGCCTGGGCAAAGGCGGCGATGGCCGGCGAGGCCAGGCAGGTGGCGATCAGGCCGAAACGCAGCACCGCTGCGACCAAAGAGGTCAGCATCAGCGCCTCCAAGCCGAAACGGCGCATGATGCGCGGCATCAGCATGAACACGCCGATTTCGACGATCACTCCCAGCGCCCACAGCATGCCCACCGCGCCCTTGTCGTAGCCAAAGTCCTTCAAACCCAGCGAGTAAAAAGTGTAGTAAGGACCATGGGCGAAGGCCTGCAGGAAACAGCAGGCAAACAGGGCCATCACCACCGGCTTCTTCAGTGTCTCCCATATCGGGCCAGCCGGTTTGGATCGGCTCTGCGTCACCACATCCGGCACTTTGAAAGCCGTCAACGCCACGCCTATCAACAAGGCCGAGACGATCCATGGCGTGGCGGCGATGCCCATCCAGTCCAACAGATAGCCGCCCGTCATCGCCAGGCAGACGAAGCCGATGGACCCCCATACCCGCACCCGGCTGTAACGACCGGGATTGTCGCGGGTGAGATAGGCGGTGCTGGCCTCCACCAGCGGCAGCGCCGCCGCCCAGAAGAAGTGCGACACCGCCAGGCAGACGAATATCCACCAGAAGCCGTTATGCAGGCCCACCAGGCAAAAACTGGCGGCGGACAGGATGGACGTGGTGATGATGATGTTGCGGCGGCGGCCGCTCTTGTCGGCCAACCATCCCCAAAAACCCGGGGCGACAATCCGGGCAAACGTGGACAGGGCCATCAGGATGGAAATCTGCCAGGCGCTGAACGACAGCGACTCCAGATACAGGCCCCAGAACGGGCTGAACATGCCCTGGAAAGTGAAATAGGTGAAGTAAAACCCGGCGAACGGCAACAACAACTGCATTATTTATCTTTCTAGTGGTTCCATGCCTGGCACCATCCGGCGCCAGGCCGGACTGGCGCCGCAAATACGGCTAATACGACGACTTGAAACGAGTGATCTCGCGCCGCGCCTTCTTGGTGGGCCGGCCTTCGCCATGCGGGAAGCTGGCATGCTCGGCCTTCAGCAGCAGCACCCGCTCCGCGCGCGCAGCGACCGACGCCTCGTCTTCGCGGTACATAAGCACGGCTTCCTTGGCCGGCCGGCGATGCGTGGCCAGCTGCAGCACTTCCACCTTGTACTCCAGCTGATTGATGCGCAGGGAAAGCCGGTCGCCCTCTTTCACCACGCGCGACGCCTTGACCCGCTCGCCGTTGACCAGCACCCGCCCCAGCTCCAGCGCCTCATGCGCCAGCTGGCGGGTCTTGAAAAAGCGCGCCGCCCACAGCCACTTGTCCAGACGGACCTTGCCGTCATCGTGCTCTTGCTGCGCCATCACGCCACCTTCCAGCTGGCCGACACCTGGCCATGCAGCTCCAGTTCCAGCGCGTCGCCGGACACGATGCGCGCCACGCCTTCCGGCGTGCCGGTGAAGATCAGGTCGCCATCGGACAGGCCATACAGGCGCGACAGATAGCTGATCTGCTGCGCCAGCGTGAACAGCATCAGCCCGGTGTCGCCGTGCTGCCGCAATTGGCCGTTGACGCGCAGATCGAAAGTCAGCCGCTGCGGATCGGCCACGCCGGCGGCCGGCACCAGCGTGGACACGCAGGCCGCGCCGCGGAAGCCTTTGGCCTTGGTCCACGGATGGCCCTTGCTCTTGGCCTCGCTCTGTACGTCGCGCGCGGTCAGATCCAGCCCTATGCCGTAGCCGGCGACATGGCTCAGCGCCCGCTCCGGCGCGATGTCGTCGCCGCCCTTGCCGATCAGCGCCACCAGCTCGCATTCATGATGCACATCGCGGGAATATGCCGGCAGCCGGATAAGGGACGATTCATCCAGCAATGAGGACGTGGGTTTCAGAAAAACCAGCGGCTCGCTTTCCACCGCATTGCCCAATTCCGCGGCATGCGCGGCGTAATTGCGGCCGATGCAGAAAATATTTCCCACCCGAACAGGCTGTAAACCAAGTTTTACACTTGCCATTGCAATTCCTCATGACTTGTTCGGTCAATTATCCCACAGCGAGATGCAAAAGCCATACTTTGGCGCAGTAGGCGCTTTGGCACTCTTGTGCATTGCAACAACAGAAGCCGTCGATTTCCCGCCAGCCACTGTTTTTGACAGCTGTATGGCGTGAAAATGTCATGCGATCCTGTTACAGTTTGCAGGTACATCTGCTTGACTATGCATTCCAGACAGACAGATTCAGACAGGCTTCGATAACGATTTAAGTACGTATCAGGAGATTCATCTTGTCCCAGAATAACACCGCCTCGCTGGAAGATTTTTTCGCCGGGCTTTCCGCGGCCAACCAGCAATGGATGCAGCAGTTTGTCAATTCCCTGTCGCTTGGCCAGGGCCAGGCCGATGCCTCCCATCCGCTGACCGGCGCCTGGTCGCAGCTGATGAGCCAGACCAACCAGCTCTTGCAGCTGCAATCCAGCCTCTACCAACAGCAACTGGGCCTGTGGACGCAATTCCTCGGCCAAACCGCCGGCAACGACGCCTCCGCGCCGTCGGCCAAGCCGAGCGACCGCCGCTTCGCCTCGCCGGAATGGGATGAACATCCGTTCTACAGCTTCCTCAAGCAGAGCTATCTGCAAACCTCCAAGTGGATGATGGAGCTGGTGGACAAGACCCAGATCGACGAAACCGCCAAGGACAAGCTGTCCTTCGCCACTCGCCAGTACCTGGACGCCATGGCGCCCAGCAACTTCATGCTGACCAACCCCGACGTGGTCAAACGCGCCATCGAAACCCAGGGCGAAAGCCTGGTGGAAGGCATGAAGAACATGATGGAGGACATCCAGAAGGGCCATATCTCGATGTCCGACGAGAGCAAGTTCGAAATCGGCAAGAACCTGGTGGTGACGCCGGGCGAGGTGGTGTTCCGCAATGAACTGATCGAACTGATCCAGTACACGCCGACCACCGAAAAAGTCCACGAAAAGCCTTTGTTGTTCGTGCCGCCATGCATCAACAAGTACTACCTGATGGATCTGCAGCCGGACAACTCCATGGTGCGCCACTTTGTCGGCCAGGGTTACCGCGTCTTCCTGGTTAGCTGGCGCTCTGCCGTACCCGAGATGAAGAACTTCACTTGGGAAACGTATATCGAGAAAGGCGTGTTCGCCGCGGCCGAAGCGGTGCAGAAGATCACCAAGCAACCGACCATGAACGCGCTGGGCTTCTGTGTGGGCGGCGTCATCCTGACTACCGCGCTGTGCGTGGCCCAGGCCAAGGGTCTGAAATACTTCGACTCCGCCACCTTCATGACGTCGCTGATCGACCACGCCGAGCCGGGCGAGATCTCGTTCTTCATCGACGAGGCCCTGGTAGCCAGCCGCGAAGCCAAAATGGCGGCCGGCGGCATCATCAGCGGCAAGGAAATCGGACGCACCTTCGCCAGCCTGCGCGCCAACGACCTGGTGTGGAACTACGTCGTCAACAACTACCTGCTGGGCAAGACCCCGGCGCCGTTCGACCTGCTGTACTGGAACAACGACGCGGTGGACCTGCCGCTGCCGATGCACACCTTCATGCTGCGCCAGTTCTACATCAACAACGCGCTGATCACCCCGGGGGCCATCACGCTGTGCGGCGTGCCGATCGACATCTCCAAGATCGACATCCCGGTGTATATGTTCGCCGCGCGCGAAGACCATATCGTGCTGTGGAGCTCCGCCTACTCCGGCCTGAAATATCTGAGCGGCGCCCCGAGCCGCCGCTTTGTCCTGGGCGCATCCGGCCACATCGCCGGCTCGATCAACCCGGTCACCAAGGACAAGCGCAACTACTGGACCAACGAGCAGCTGCCGGTCAATCCGGAAGAATGGCTGGAAGGCGCGCAAAGCCACCCAGGCAGCTGGTGGAAAGACTGGGACGCCTGGCTGGCCCCGCAATCCGGCAAGCAGGTTCCAGCGCCCAAGACGCTGGGCAGCAAGGAACTTCCCCCGCTGCAGCCGGCGCCGGGCAGCTATGTGCTCGCCAAGGCGATGCCTCCCGTCGCCGCCGCCTTGAACTGAACCGAATATAGAGTCCCGCAGAGACGCGGTCCGCCGAATGGCTGACCGTCCATTACAGGAGAAAGACATGGAAGTAGCAATCGTAGCAGCGCAACGCACCGCCATCGGCAGCTTCGGCGGCGCGCTGGCCAAGATTCCGGCGCCGGAACTCGGCGCCACCGTGATCAAGGCCCTGCTGGAAAAAACCGGCGTCAAGCCGGAGCAGGTCAGCGAAGTGATCCTGGGCCAAGTGCTCACCGCCGGCAGCGGCCAGAACCCGGCGCGTCAGGCGCTGATCAAGGCCGGCCTGCCGGTCACCACCCCGGCCACCACGCTGAACGTGGTGTGCGGCTCCGGCCTGCGCGCCGTGCATCTGGCGGCCCAGGCCATCCTGGCGGGCGACGCCGAGATCGTCATCGCCGGCGGCCAGGAAAGCATGTCGCTGTCCCCGCACATCCTGCCGGGCTCGCGCGACGGTTTCCGCATGGGCAACGCCCAGCTGGTGGACACCATGGTGAACGACGGCCTGACCGATGCCTACAATGCCTACCACATGGGCATCACCGCCGAAAACGTCGCCGCCAAGTACGACATCAGCCGCGAAGAGCAGGATGCGCTGGCGCTGCAATCGCAGCAACGCGCCGCCGCCGCCCAGAAGGCCGGCAAGTTCAAGGACGAAATCGTCCCGGTGCTGGTGCCGCAACGCAAGGGCGACCCGCTGGCTTTCGACGCCGACGAGTTCATCAAGCATGACGCCAGCGCCGAAGGCCTGGGCAAGCTGCGCGCCGCCTTCAAGAAAGATGGTACCGTCACCGCCGGCAACGCCTCCGGCATCAACGACGGCGCGGCCGCCGTGATGCTGATGTCCACCCAGAAGGCCGATCAGCTGGGCCTGAAGCCGCTGGCCATCATCAAGGGCTACGCGCTGACCGGCTGCGAACCGGAAATCATGGGCATCGGCCCGGTTGCCGCCACCCGCAAGACGCTGGCCAAGGCTGGCTGGAAGGTGGAAGACCTGGATCTGGTGGAAGCCAACGAAGCCTTCGCCGCACAGGCGCTGGGCGTGGCGAAAGAGCTGGGCTGGGGTCCGGACAAGGTCAACGTCAACGGCGGCGCCATCGCGCTGGGCCACCCGATCGGCGCTTCCGGCTGCCGCGTGCTGGTGACCCTGCTGCATGAAATGCAGCGCCGCAGCGCCAAGAAGGGCTTGGCCACGCTGTGCATCGGCGGCGGCATGGGCGTGGCGCTGGCAGTCGAGCGTCCGTAAGCGCGCGGCCTGACAGCCTCATGAACCAACCCGCCGGTTTTCTTGCCGGCGGGTTTTGTTTTTCCTGAAGACACCGGCTCTCGCTAGCAGTCCAAACGTATTCCCAAACGCCGCTCCAGCTCCCCGCGCAAAGCCTGCACGTCATTGCGCTCGTCGTCGTGGAAATCGGAACCGTATTTATCGGTGGTCAGCACGCCGTCGAAATCGAAAAACACCGCCTGGATCATGCCGCCCCGCCATCGATTGCGCAGCAGCGGCCGCCCACGCTGACGTCAGCGCCATCATAAACCGCGCTCAACTCGCAGGGATTGCCCAAACCATCGCCCTGATGCAGCGTGAGGCTGCGCCGCAGGTGCAGGCTCAACGCCGCCGCGGCGACGCCGGTGGCGGCATCTTCCAGCGCCGGATCAAGATGGTTGAAATTGCGGCCTTGATACAGGCCATCGGCCAAACGCACATAGGCATAGCAGCCGTTCACGCCCGCTTCCTTGCCCCAGGCGGCGATGCGCGCTAGATCCGGCGTCAATTGCCGCAAGCGCGCCACGCTGTCCAGCTCCACCAGCAGCTTGGGACTGCCGGCCGAAGCCAAGGCCGCAGTGGAGACGAAGGCATCGGCCGGGCAGCCCAAAACATCGGACAGCCAGGCCTGCGATGGCGAAGCGCCCGCAACGGCTTGCTCGCGCAAACGAAACAGGATGATCCCGCCCTCCTCGCTCACCTGCAGGCGCAAACCACTGGCGGTACGCAAAAAAGCCGGCAACTGCCCATCGCGCTGCCGCAGCCATGCCGCCGCGGCCAGCGAAGCATGCAGGCACAGCGTGCTGCGCGCATGGGGGTAGTAGTAATCCAGCGTGGCCGCCTCGTCCGGCTCCACGCCAGGATCGACGAATACGCAAGCCGGCGCGGACAGGTTGCGCGCATGCGCCTGACGCCGCTCCACGCTGAGTCCTTGCGCATGCTCGCTGTGGCACACCAGCGCCAGATTGCCGCTGTCCGGCGTTCTGCCGAAACAACGGAATGCATTCTCTCTCAACACCTGTCCCCTTATCTTGGCGCGATTGCCACGCAGCAACCATAATAATTAAAATGCATAAATCATCATTCTAACCCTGCCCATGATCTCGCCGGAAATCACCATCCATAAGCACGTTCCCGCCGATGCGGCAAGCGCCATCGAAAACGGACTGAACCGTTACAACGATGAAATCACCGGCTACAACGACCGCCAGCCGCTGGCTGTGCTGGCGCGCGATCCGGCAAGCGGCGAGGTGCTAGGCGGCGCATATGGCCGCAGCTCGCTGGGCCTGCTGTTTCTCGACCTGTTCCATCTCCTGGAATCGTTACGCGGCCAGGGGCTGGGCCGCAGGATATTGGCAGCCTTTGAAGAAGAAGGCCGCCGCCGCGGCTGCAAACATGCCGTGCTGTACACCATCAGCTTCCAGGCGCCCGGCTTTTACCAAAAGCACGGCTGGCAGGTGTTTGGCGAAATCCCATGCGATCCGCCGGGTCACAGCCGCCTCTTCCTGCGCAAGGCGTTATAAGAGCCGCTAACCAAACCCCTGATCCTGCGTTGCGCCTCCTTGGCTCCGGCACTCTTCGAGGTTGTGTTAGCGGCCCTAAGTCCTATTCCGCCGCCGGCTCGTCCAGCAGAAAGCGCGCGCCGCACCCCTGCCCTCCGGCGGCGTCGTCCGGATTGAACAGCTTGCACTTCTGCAGCGATAGGCAGCCGCAGCCTATGCAGTCGTCCAGTTGATCGCGCAGCCGCGTCAGGGCATCGATGCGCGCTTGCAGCAGCGGCTTCCACGCCATGGACAGCCTGGCCCAATCGTCCACCGTCGGCGTGCGCTGCTGCGGCAGCCTGGCCAGCGCCTCGCCTATCTCCTGCAAATTCAATCCCAGCGTCTGCGCCGCGCGGATAAACGATACCCGGCGCAAAGCATCGCGGCGGAAACGCCGCGTCTTGCCAGGCTCTCCCACGCTGCGAATCAGCCCGCGCGACTCGTAAAAGCGCAGGGCGCTGGCGGCCACGCCGCTGCGTTTGGCCAGGTAGCCTATCGTGATCGTGTCATTCATGCGCATTGACTTCAAGTTAACTTGAACATGAATACTAGCAAATCCACCACAACAGAAAAACCCGACATGAGCACCGTATTGATCCTCTATTTTTCCGGCAGCGGCAACACCCACCAGTTGGCCGAAGCGGTCTGCCAAGGCGCCGCGGAGCATGGCCATGCCGAACTGCTGCGCATCCGGCCCGAGCACATCGTCGATGGCCGCTATCCCATAGAGCGCATCTCCGCAGCGCTGCGCGAAGCGGATGCCATCATTTTTGGCAGCCCCACTTATATGGGCGGCCCGGCCGCGCAATTCAAAGCGTTTGCCGATGCCAGCAGCGAACTGTGGCGCGATCAGGCTCTGAACAGCAAGATAGCAGCCGGGTTCACCACCGGCTCGGGACTGAACGGCGATCAGCACGGCACCTTGAGCTACTTTGCCATGCTGGCTTCGCAGCACGGCATGTTGTGGTGCGGCCTGAACCTCCCAAGCTATCATGGCCCGCAAGGTCTGAACCGCATGGGCAGCCAATGGGGCGCCATCGCCAATACCGCCAATCCAGACCTGCATCCAGCCGATTTGGCAACCGCCCGCCACCTTGGCCGGCGCGTGGCCCGGCTAGCCTGCCAACTGAACCAGCTCCAGACGGAGGCAACAACATGATCCCCGCAACCCAGGGCATAGACCATATCCATGTCTACGTGCGCGATCGCGCCGCCGCAGAAATCTGGTATGGCCGGGTATTGGGCCTGGCCAGGCTGGAAAATTTGGAGAGCTGGAGCCGGGACGGCGGGCCGTTGACGCTGGCCGATGCCGCCGGCAGGGTCAAACTGGCCTTGTTTGAACGGGCGGCCATCGCCCCGGCCTCAACCATCGCCTTGGCGACGGATGCCGCAGGCTTCATGGCTTGGCGCGTCCACCTGCAACAAGCGCTAGGCCGGGCTTTGGAGGCCGTGGATCACGAGCTGTCATGGTCGCTGTACTTCAAGGACCCGGACGGCAATGGCTACGAAATCACCAGCTACGACTACGCCGCCCTGAGCGTCATGCTGGCGAACACCTGAGGCCGCAATGAAAAACCTCCCGCCGGATATGGGCTGGGAGGTTTGTCCGCTGGTCCGGCTTGGTGGCCGGGAATATCCGCCCTCTCCGGGCGGTCAGGTTGCTCAACCTTGCCGCATGCTTGCGGCGGCTTCATCGTCCCGCCTAGTGGGGGATGATGATCGGCGCGCCGTCCGGCGCATGCTTCTTTTGGTGCTTGGCGGCCCGTTTTTCCTTCAGGGTCATCTGCGGCTGCTTCTTGGCTTCCTTGGTGCTTTGTCTGGACTTGCTCATGACACGCTCCTTGCTGAGCATCGGAGGATCCGATACTGCTGGTCCAGTATAGATCATTACGGATGAATCATCGTGAATGAATCACATGCGCTGCGCTTAAACGCATTTCTCGGCAAGAAACGCCTGGCAGTTTCATTACAAAAGCATTAAATGCCGATATCATTCACCCTGCCGCCGGAAGCATGGTGGCGCATTCCAAAAATACAGGAGCCGTGATGAAGCATTTTCTGCATAATTTTGTTCAGCTCTGCCATATTGCAGGCCGCCCCGGCCTGCGCCGGCTGAAGCAGCGCTAAGCGCCCTAACTGCTTCAGCAACGGTTCAAGACCGTTTCCCGCGCGAGGCGATGGGCATGCTCGCATGAGCATCGCTCATCCCCTTGCGCGGTCTTCGCTTTAGCAACAGAATGGATACAATATTTTCTCCGGAGCCGGCATGAACACCCCCACCACCCCGCAACTGGACACCATCCCACAACGCATCGCCTCGCTGCGCGCCGCCATGGCCAAGGCCGGCGTAGATGCCTGTCTGGTGCCGTCGTCCGACCCGCACCTTTCGGAATACCTGCCGCAACGCTGGCAGGCGCGGCGTTGGCTGTCCGGCTTTACCGGTTCGATGGGCACGCTGATCGTCAGCGCGGATTTCGCCGGCGTGTGGGCGGACAGCCGCTACTGGGTGCAGGCGGAACAAGAACTGGCCGGCACCGGCATTACCTTGATGAAGATAGACACCGCCGCCAGCAGCCTGCATCTGCAATGGCTGGCCGATACGCTAAAAGCGGGCCAGACGCTGGCGGTAGACGGCGATGTGTTGAGCCTGGCTGCGGCCAAAGCCCTGCAAGCGGCGCTGGAGCCGCGCGGCGTGATCGTGCGCAGCGGCCTGGACCTGATCGACGCCGTCTACGCCGGCCGGCCGGCGCTGCCGACCGCTGCCGTCTACCAGCATGAAGCCGCCTTCGCGCCGGAAAGCCGCGCCGCCAAGCTCGGCCGGGTGCGCGAAGCGATGCGCGAGGCCGGCGCCGAGCGCCATTTCCTTTCCACGCTGGACGACATCGCCTGGCTGTTCAATCTGCGCGGCGCCGACGTCAACTACAACCCGGTGTTCATCGCCCACGCCTTGATCGAGGCCGACAGCGCCACCTTGTTCGTCGCGCCAGGCAAGATAGACGACGCCCTCGCCGCCCAGTTGGCGGCAGACGGCGTTCGCGTCGCCGATTACGCCGAAGCCAAGCCGGCGCTGTCCGCGCTGCCCGGCGGCGCGCTGCTGATCGATCCGCGCCGCGTCACGCTGGGCCTGCGCCAGGCGGTGGCCGATGGCGTCAAGGTGATCGAAGCGATCAACCCCAGCACGCTGATGAAGTCGCGCAAAAGCGCGGCCGAGGCCGAACATGTGCGCCGCGCGATGGAGCAGGACGGCGCCGCGCTAGCCGAGTTCTTCGCCTGGTTCGAGGCCAACGTCAACCGCGCCCGCATCACCGAGCTGACCATAGACGAACAGATCACCGCCGCCCGCGCGCGCCGCCCTGGCTTTGTTTCGCCCAGCTTCGGCACCATCGCCGGCTTCAACGCCAACGGCGCGCTGCCGCACTACCACGCCACCCCGGAAGCGCACAGCGAGATCCAGGGCGACGGCCTGCTGCTGATCGACTCCGGCGGCCAATATCTGGGCGGCACCACCGACATCACCCGCGTAGTGGCCGTCGGCGCCCCGTCCGCCGCGCAGAAGCGCGACTTCACCCTGGTGCTGAAAGGCACGCTGGCGCTGTCCATGGCCCACTTTCCGCGCGGCACGCTGTCGCCCATGCTGGATGCGCTGGCGCGCGCGCCGCTGTGGCAGCATGACATCGACTTCGGCCATGGCACCGGCCACGGCGTCGGCTACTTCCTCAATGTACACGAAGGCCCGCAGAGCATTTCGCGCGCGGTGCCGGAGCCGCATATGGCGATGCAGGAAGGCATGATCACCTCCATCGAACCCGGCGTGTACCGCGCCGGACAATGGGGCGTGCGCATCGAGAACCTGGTGCTGAACGTGGCGTCGGACAAGAACCAGTTTGGCGACTTCCTGAAGTTCGAAACGCTGACGCTGTGCCCGATAGACCGCCGCTGCATCGACCACTCTTTGCTGACCCGGCCGGAAATCGACTGGCTGAACGGCTACCACGCTGAAGTCCGCGCGCGGTTGCTGCCGCTGGTGGACGGCGCCGCCCGCGACTGGCTGCTGGACAATACCGAAGCGCTGTAAACCGCCCGCTCGGCACACAGGCCATGCCCTGCGCATGGCCTGTTTTGTTTCCCGGAGCCCACATGCCGTTTGACCGCCTCAATGACCTGCGCCTGTTTCAGGACGCCTCGCTGCTGGGCAGTTTCTCCGCCGCCGGGCGCAAGCACGGCCTGTCTCCCGCCGCCGCCAGCGCCTGCATCCAGCGCATGGAGGAAGCATTGGGCGTCAGGCTGTTCGAGCGCACCACACGCCGGCTCCGACTGACCGAGGCGGGCGAGACTTATCTCGCCTATTGCCGACAGGCGCTGGACCTGCTGGAGGAAGGCGAGAATCAGCTGCAGCGGGAACACAGCCAACTGAGCGGCGCGATTCGACTATCCGCCCCTTCTGACCTGGGACGCAACCTGCTGCTGGATTGCCTGGACCGTTTCAGCGCCACCCACCCGGAAGTTCACTTTTCGCTATCGCTGAGCGATACGCCGGCAGACCTGATAGGCGACGACATCGATCTGGCCATCCGCTACGGCATGCCGGCGGACAGCAGCCTGGTGGCCCGGCAACTGGCCGCCAGCCGCCGCGTAGTCTGCGCCGCGCCGGCGCTGCTGCAAACCTTGGGCGTTCCGTCCCACCCACAGGATTTGACCAGATTGCCCACCTTGACGCTCACCACCGGCCATGGCCCGATGAACGAATGGCGCTATCGCGATGGCGGCGAAATCCGCTCGCTGCGCCTGCAACGGACTCGTCAAAGCAACGATGGCGAAGTAATACGCCGCTGGGCGCTGCAAGGGCACGGCTTCGCCTACAAGTCGCAACTGGACATCGCCGCCGACCTGCGAGCCGGCAGGCTCCTGACAGTGCTGGACGACTTCTTCACCGAGCCCGCCCCCTTGCACCTGCTCTACCCGGGACACCGGCTGCAGCCGGCCAGGGTACGGAGGCTGATCGACTTTCTGCTGGCGGAATTGTCACCAGCCTGAACGCCCCGGCCGGCAAACCGGCCGTGTAATATCGAACCCTCGGGAAAATATGCAATAAGCCCTGCGCGCGGCGGCGGTCTGCGCTACACTGCCGGCCTGTTTTTTCGCTAGCGACGCCGCCGCGCCGCAGGGCGGCCCAACTTTTGCACGGAAGACCAAATCGCGTCCACCATCCGGCCACCTTGCCCGTTATCGATAATGACAAACCTATTCCAGCCGGCTTGCGCCCTGCTCCGCGCGATCCGGACTATACCGTCAGCCATTTCGGAAACTCGATGAAGCCTTTGAAACTGCTCGGCCTGAGCTTGGCCCTGTTCGCTCCTTTCGCCTCTGCCGCCGCTCAAAAAGATACGAGCGCCGACCCGATAGATCGTTACGGCGAGCAAATCTTCAGAAACAGCCGCGCCGTCGGCATGGTCATGGTAGTGGTCAACAAACAGCAGACCACACAGCGCTTTTACGGCCAAACCCGCCCCGGCAGCGGCCAGCGCCCGGATGAAAACTCCTTGCTGCGCATCGCCAGCATCAGCAAGACCATGACCGGGGAGGTGCTGGCCTCGCTGGCGCAAGAAAAACGGGTAAAACTGGACGATCCGCTGCAAAAATACGCGCCAGCCGGCGTGGCATTCCCGCCCACCACTCAACCCATCACCCTGCTGAATCTGGCCAGCCACACCAGCGGCTTCCCGCGCGAAATGCCGGGCGAAAAGCCGCAGAACACGCCGGTTTTCGTCTGGCCGGATCAGCAGCAACGCTGGCAATGGCTGTCTTCGACCAAGTCGCGCTTCGCGCCCGGCATGCGCGCCCAGTATTCCAACCTGGCTTTCGACTTCCTGGCCGACGCGCTGGCCGCCGCCACCGGCCGCCCCTATGCCGCGCTGCTGAGTGAGAAGATCACCGCGCCGCTCAGCATGCGCGACACCACGCTGACGCCTACAGCCGCGCAGTGCGCCCGACTAATGGAAGGCTACGGCGCCAGCCCCTGCGTGGATACCCGCGCCGCCAGCGGCAGCGGCGGCATCTACTCCACCCCGCGCGATATGCAGCGCTGGCTGCAGGACCTGGTGCACCCGCAAAACGAATCCCGTCGCCAGTTGCGCGAGCAGATCTTCCATATGTACTTCAAGCGCGACGACCTGCGCGCGCTGCGCGGCATGGACGTCGCCGGCAAGGCGGATGAGTTGGGTCTGGGTTGGATACGCATGCTGCCGACGCCGAACTCGCCGGAAATCATCCAGAAAACCGCCGGCGGCGGCGGCTTCATCGGCTATGTCGCGATCGCGCCGAAAAATGAGGTCGGCGTATGGGTGAGCCTCACCCGCACCGGCGGCACCCACTATCAGAACATGAGCAGCGGCGTGAACAAGCTGGTGGCCGAGCTGAGCGGCTTCCAACCGGTAGCGGCGCGGGCGCCGGCGGCAACGCGCGCCCAGCCTGTCAAATCCCATGCGACGGGGGTCAAATCCAAAGCCAAGCCGGCAAAAACGAAGGCGGCCGCCAAGAAACAAACCAAACCAGCGGCAAAGGCATCGGCCCGCCACACCCACGCCAAGAAAAAGCCTCAGCAATAGCGCGCGCCCCGTCGCCGGGCTTGGCGCCCTGGCGACGGGAAGCCTTGCTACAACAAGCCGCCGCCATCCACATCCAGCACCGCGCCGGTGAGGAAGGCGTTGCCCATGGCAAACAGATAGGCCTGAGCCAGCTCCTGCGGCTTGCCGACGCGGCCCAGCGGCAGGCCCGCGCCTATGCGCGCCATCGCCGCGATGCGGCTATCCGCCCCAGCCTCTCCCCACAATTCGGTATCCACCACGCCCGGGCTGACCACATTGACGCGGCGCGGCGCCAGCTCCTTGGCAAGATTCTTCGCCGCCGCTTCCAGCGCGGCGTTGACGGTGCTCTTCAGCAAGCCGCCGGCGCCGTATTTGCGGGATAACAATCCGGAAGTGAACGTCACCGAAGCGTCCACCGCGAGGTAGGGCAAGGCCTGCTGCACCACCAGCAGATTGCCGAACAGCTTCACATCGAAAGTGCGGCGAAAATCCTCCAGCGTCGCCTGCTCCAGCCGCGGCGAGCCTATCCGCGCGCCGGCAGTCAGCACCAAATGGTCAATATGGCCGATCTCGGCCAAGGCCGCGCGCAGCGTCGCCGCATCGGTAACATCCGCCGGCAGATACTGCCAGGGACCAGGCTGCGCCGGCTTGCGGCCCAATACAAAAACCCGCGCGCCGGCCGCGGCTGCGGCTTGCGCTACCGCCTGGCCGATGCCGGAAGTGCCGCCCAGCACCACGACATCGCGCTGTCTCAACAAGTCGGTGGATGGATTCATGGCTTTACCACCCCCAGTTGCTTCAGCAGCGTCAGATTGTCTTCCAGATGCCAGTTCTCGGCGATGCGGCCATTCTTCACCCGGTATAAATCAAATGCCTGGAAATCGATCGCCTGGCCATCGCCCTGCCTGTCGCCGAAACGGCCGCTGAAGTGGCCGGTGAAGTGCAGGCGCAAGGCCACGCGATCATCCGCCAGCACCATGTCGGTGACTTCCACCTTCAAATCCGGCACTGCGGCGCGAAATGTCCGCGAGGCCTGCAACGGCCCCGCCATGCCCTGCGGACGGCCTTCCGGCAAGGTGCGATCCATGAACGCCGGGTCCAGCGCCAGTTCTGCGTAACGCGGATCGCCGGTATTCCAGAATGCGGCGTAGCGCATGGCGGCGAGTTTCACCGCCGCCGCCGCGCCATTATTGCGCTCGGAAAACACTCGGGCAGGCTGCGGCAGCGCGTCGGCGGCCAAGGCCGTCGCGGAAGACAGCGCGAGCAAGCTAGAACAGATCAAATAGGAAAGACGACTCATGACGACTCCTGGTTTCCATCGCGCCGGCGACATGCCGGCAGCGTCAGGAGTCGATTATTCAGACTGAGGCCAAGATTGATAATTGGGGCGGGAGTTGCAGGATTTTATTGCTGAATTTGAATATGACCGCGCGGCACAGATCATAGATAAAACAAAAGGCGACCCGTAGGTCGCCTTGTTCAGCAGGCAGTGCCGCAAGCCGGCCGCGGATCAGGCCCGCACGTCGAGGTTCTGTCCCAGATGCGCCGGATTGGAAGCCTGGATTTGCTGCGACGATTCTTCCGCGCCTTGCAATAGCGTCATGGCCGCTTGGGATTGCGCCTGCATCGCCTTCTTCAGCACCAGGGCCTGCGCATTGGTGCTGACATTTTGCGCACTGACTTGACTTAATGGATCCATACCCCAACCTCCTGACTCAACATAGCGTCGTTCAAGAGCAGTTTAGCCGACCGCAGGTCTGCTGTCACAACAAAACTGCTAGAATGGGCGCCAGTCTCCACCCTTTTGATGACAGGAAAACACACATGAGCGCAACCCGTCACAGCCCCCTGCTGATTCTTGGCTCCGGCCCGGCCGGCTATACCGCCGCCGTCTACGCCGCGCGCGCCAACCTGAAGCCGGTTCTGGTCACCGGCATGGCCCAAGGCGGCCAGCTGATGACCACCACCGACGTGGACAACTGGCCCGCCGACGCCGCAGGCGTGATGGGTCCGGAGCTGATGCAGCGCTTCCAGCAGCATGCCGAGCGCTTCGGCACCGAAATCCTGTTCGACCACATCCATACCACCCATCTGCATGAAAAGCCTATCCGCCTGGTGGGCGACGCAGGCGAATACACCTGCGACGCGCTGATCATCGCCACCGGCGCCTCCGCCAAGTACCTGGGCCTGCCGTCTGAGGAAGCCTTCAAGGGCAAGGGCGTGTCCGCCTGCGCCACCTGCGATGGCTTCTTCTACCGCAACCAGGACGTGGCCGTGATCGGCGGCGGCAATACCGCCGTGGAAGAGGCGCTGTACCTGGCCAATATCGCCAAGCACGTCACCCTGATCCACCGCCGCGACACCTTCCGCGCCGAGAAAATCCTGATCGACAAGCTGATGGACCGCGTCAAGGAAGGCAAGATCAGCCTGAAGCTGGACGCCACGCTGGATGAAGTGCTGGGCGACGACTCCAGCGTGACCGGCCTGCGTCTGAAGTCCATGAAGGACGGCAGCAGCGAAGAGATCAAGGTGATGGGCCTGTTCGTCGCCATCGGCCACCAGCCGAATACCGAAATCTTCAAGGGCCAGCTGGAAATGGACAGCACCGGCTACCTGATCACCAAGAGCGGCCGCGACGGCAACGCCACCGCCACCAGCGTGCCGGGCGTATTCGCCGCCGGCGACGTGCAGGATCACATCTACCGTCAGGCCGTCACCAGCGCCGCTTCCGGTTGCCAGGCCGCTCTGGACGCCGAGCGCTATCTCGACAGCCTGAAGTAAGCGCCGGAGTCCCGCATCATGAAGACCTTCAAGGACTCTTTGAAGGGACTTCGCCAGTCGCTGCGGCAGGCCGCCCCGCCACGGGCGGCCACGCCGCCGCAGCCCGCTGCGCCCGAGGAGCCGGACTTCCGCCAGCTATTCGGCGACGTCAAGCCGCTCAAGCCTGACGGCCGCCACCATCCTCAGCGTCCCAAGCCCAAGCCCCGCCCGCGCAAACCCAGCCAGGGTCCAGCCGTGCATGCACTCAACGGCCAGGAAATCCCGCAGCATCCGATAGGCTGGTTCGAGCCGCCGGAACTGCTGCATCAATTCGCCCGCCCCGGCATGCCTTCAGCCACATTGAAGCGGCTGCGCCAAGGCAATTGGCCTGTCTGCGCCCAACTGGACTTGCACGGCTACACCCGGCATCAGGCGCAAGACGCGCTGGCCTTGTTCATCCATCGCGCCCGCTCGCGCGGCCAGTGCGTCAAGGTGATACACGGCAAGGGCTTCGGCTCGCCGCAAGGCGAACCGGTGCTGAAGAAGCTGGTGCGCAGCTGGCTGCAGCACCACCCGGACGTGCTGGCTTTTTGCGAAGCCGAATCCGGCGGCCACAGCGGCTCGCTGCTGGTGCTGCTGCGCCGCCCGGCTTCAGGCGACACCGATGGCTAAGCCCTTGATCGCAATCAGCATCCGCCGACGGTGAATTTCCGCCGGATCGCCGACGCGAAAAAAGCGCGAGAACAGGCTCTCAGGATACGTGACAACCGCAAGGGGAATCCGCTAAGCTCAAATCAAGGCGGCCCCCTGCACCCTACCCAGGAGTAATGCATGACAGGCACACCCTGCCCCGACTTCACCCTGCCCGGCACCGCCGGCGCCGACTTTACGCTTTCCGCCAGCCGCAAGCCGCTGGTGATCTACTTCTACCCCAAAGACAATACGCCAGGCTGCACCAACGAGAGCATGGCCTTCCGCGATCTGCACCCGGAATTTGCCGCCTTGGGCGCAGACATCGTCGGCATCTCGCGCGACAGCCTGAAGTCCCATCAAAATTTCAAGGCCAAGCTGGAATTGCCGTTTGAACTGTTGTCGGATTCGGAAGAAACTGTCTGCAATATGTTTGGCGTCATCAAGATGAAAAACATGTACGGCAAACAGGTAAGAGGCATCGAGCGCAGCACCTTCGTAATAGACGCCCATGGCAATGTGGCGCGCGAATGGCGCGGCGTGAAAGTGCCCGGACACGCCGAGGAGGTACTGGCGTTCGTCAAAACGCTGTAAGGCAGTGCCCGCCCGGCCAGCCGGCCGGGCTACAACACGAACAAGGGGACCACATCATGGCCGGCCGCAAAAAGACCAGCGCGTGCAAGCTGTTTGTTCTGGACACCAACGTACTGTTGCACGACCCCACCTGTCTGTACCGCTTCGAAGAACACGATGTGTTCATCCCCATCATCACCCTGGAAGAGCTGGACACCCACAAGAAGGGCATGTCCGAAGTGGCGCGCAACGCCCGCCAGGCCAGCCGCTTTCTTGACGACATCCTCAGCGGCAATGAGCTGAACATCGGCGACGGCATCCCGCTGAAGCACGCCAGCCGCGATGCCGCCAGCGGCCGCCTGATTCTGCAGACCCAGGCCATCAACGGCTCGCTCCCCTCCTCGCTGCCGGTCGGCAAAGCCGACAATCAGATCCTCGGCATCGTGATGGCCTTGAAAGACCATTATGAGGACCGTTCCGTCATTCTGGTGTCCAAAGACATCAATATGCGCATCAAGGCCCGCGCCCTGGGCCTGGAGGCGGAAGACTACTTCAACGACAAGGTGCTGGAAGACACCGACGTGCTGTACACCGGCACGCGGGAAATCGACCAGGCCTTCTGGGAACGCAACAGCAAGGACATCAAGTCGTGGCAGGAGCACGGCCGCAGCTACTACCAGCTGACCGGCCCCGATGTCGCCAGCCTGTACGTCAACCAGCTGATCTGGCAGGAGGGCGACCGCCCGTTCCAGGCTCGCGTGATCAAGCTGGAAGGCAAGAGCGCGGTGCTGGAGACGCTGAAGGACTACAGCCACAACAAGAACAACGTATGGGGCATCACCGCGCGCAACCGCGAACAGAATTTCGCACTGAACATGCTGATGGACCCCAATGTGGACTTCGTCTCGCTGCTGGGCCAGGCCGGCACCGGCAAGACACTGCTGACGCTGGCGGCGGGTTTGGCGATGACGCTGGAGCAGAAGATCTACAGCGAAATCATCATGACCCGCGTCACTGTGCCGGTGGGCGAGGACATCGGCTTCCTGCCGGGCACCGAGGAAGAAAAAATGGCGCCGTGGATGGGCGCGCTGGAAGACAACCTCGACGTGCTCAACAAGAGCGACGACGATGGCGGCGACTGGGGCCGCGCCGCCACCCGCGACCTGATCCGCAGCCGCATCAAGGTGAAGAGTCTCAACTTCATGCGCGGCCGCACCTTCCTCAACAAGTACCTGATCATCGACGAAGCGCAGAACCTGACGCCCAAGCAGATGAAGACCCTGATCACCCGCGCCGGACCGGGCACCAAGGTGGTATGCCTGGGCAACGTCAGCCAGATCGATACGCCGTATTTGACCGAAGGCAGCTCCGGCCTGACCTATGTGGTGGACCGCTTCAAGGGCTGGGACCACTCCGCCCACATCACGCTGCAACGCGGCGAACGCTCCAGGCTGGCGGACTACGCCGGCGAAGTGCTGTAAGCCTGCGAACGAAAACGGCGCCATCCTTTACGATGGCGCCGTTTTGATGTCTAGGGGCTCAACACATCTCGTCTTCTTCCGGCCCCAGCAGGCACCGGCAATACCCCAGCAGACACAACACCCCCACGCCCAGCAGCAATAGATCCAGCGCAAACCAACGCTTGGCATCCCGCATATTCTCGCTGCGCGACATCACCTCATTGGCCGCCGCCAACTGCGTCATATTATCTTCCACTATCGCGGGAGCCTCCCGCCTTGCCGCGCCTGGCAATGCATGCGCCTCACGGCACGACGCGACAGACGCGCATGCCTGACGAACCGGCGCCGAACTCTCCGCATACCAGCGCGCCACGCCGCCCTGGCTTTCGCCAGCCAGCATCAGCATGCACGCCACACCCACCACAATCCTGAACATATCCCCAGCACCAACCCGCCGCGCGCCCCGCGGCGCCTTCCCAAAACAAATCGCCGCCGGAGCGGGTCCGAACGGCGATTGGCAACCGACCTCAGTCGATTTCACTGATTACGCGACAAGTCTCTGTCGCGTTTCACATTTTTTAACACTCTGGCGGCAATGGTCAAATCGGCATGTCAAGAAAGGACAAGCGCGCGGCAATGTCGCAACAAAAATTCCAAATGGATAAAATCAGCGCCGACCTCTGCCTGTCACCGCATCCGGTCCATACAGACTCCACTCGCTGATCAGCAGCATGCCGTCGGCAGTGGCGACCAGCAGCTGCTCCGCCTGGGAGTAGATCAGACTGCCCGGCGCGAAATGGTGAGTCTCCTCCCAACCTTCGGCACGGTGAATGAAAATGGTGACGTTGTTGATAGTCGCCGCGCACTCGAAGTCGCCAAAGGCGCGGATCTGCCGCAGCAGCGCCGCCGTCGGGCGCTGGAAATCCAGCATCCTGTCCTGATCGGTCCACAAGGGCCAGTAGCTGCCGCCATCGCCCTGTGGCGAGGCCTCGTCCCACAAGCGCTCAAACTGGTTTGCCACCTTGTGGCACAGCCGGTGCAAGGCCAGTTGCAACTTGATGTCCAGCACCTGATGGCTGTCGGTTTCGCCCAGTGGAAAACGCTCCTGCGCCAGGATGTCGCCGGTGTCGAACTCCGGCCCCACCTTGTGGCAGGTCAGCCCCCACTCCTTATGCCCCTCCAGCAAGGCCCGCACCTGCGGGTATGGCCCGCGCCCCAAAGGCAGCGGCGACGGATGGAAATTGACGGCGTATTTCAAATACGGTGTCCAATCCGGAATACGCCAGTTGTAGCTGCCGACCAGCAGCGCCTCGCAACCAATCTCGGCCAGCTCTTCCAAATCGCGCGCCGTCATCGGCGACAATTGCAGCGGCAGCTTGCGCTGCTCGGCAAACGTCACCGATGCCTTGTGGTGGTGCATTCTATGGTCAACCGGCGTGCAGAAAATCTTCACAGGCTGCCAACCTGCCTGCATGAAAACATCCAGCACCGGCTTGAAGCGATCCGAAAGCGTAATGGCGAAACGCATGGCATTCACTTTATCGCGAGCAGGGACGACCTCCCCTCATAGCGTGGTTATACCATCGGCCTCCCAGCCTCCGATGGCGATGACACGCAAATTAACAGAAGCCGCCCCTCCTGCTACAAATCAGGCCATGCGCACGGCTCGAAGCCACTCATCAAACATCGCAAGCAAGCGCTCCACGTCTTCTGCCGTGGTATGCGGGCTGAGCAGCAGCATATTGTGGAACGGCGTGATCAGCAGTCCCCGGTTCAACAGATACAGATGAATGCACTGTTCCAGCTCGGCATCCTGTCCTGCCGCGGCCTCGCTGCCGTTGCGCGGGGGCCGGTGGGCAAACTGAAACTCGCAGCGCGCGCCCAGCCGCGTCACGCACCATGGCAGATCGAAACGGACAAACAGCTCGCGCAGCCCCCGCTCCAGCTGCTCCGCCCGCTCAAACATGATCTGGTAAGCATCGTCGGTCATCACTTCGGCCAGATTGGCGCGCATCGCGGCGCAAGCCAGGCGATTGGCGCTAAGCGTGGTGCCAATGCCGGAATGGCCTGCCGGCGCGTCCCGCTTGGCCCGCTGCGCCCGCGCCGCCAACACCGCGCTGAAGCCGTAAGCCGCCGCAGGCAGTCCGCCAGCCAAGGGTTTGCCCAGCACCAGCAGGTCCGGCCGCAGGCCATGCAGCGCCGTAAAACCGCCGGGTCCGCAGCTGATGGTATGGGTCTCGTCCAACAGCAGCAGGCTGCCGTGACGGCGAATGATGGCCTGCGCCTGCTGCCAGTAGTCAGGATCCGGCAATACCATGCCGATATTGGTCATCGCCGGCTCAGCCAAAACGCAGGCGACACAGCCATCAGACAAG
Organism: Chromobacterium sp. ASV23; assembly: GCF_016428945.1. Lineage (NCBI taxonomy): Bacteria > Pseudomonadati > Pseudomonadota > Betaproteobacteria > Neisseriales > Chromobacteriaceae > Chromobacterium > Chromobacterium sp. ASV23. Next base: position 5,582 of record NZ_JAELTR010000046.1, on the reverse strand, counting down.
GCCCGCTCCAGCGCGGCCAGGTCATTGAACTCCACCACCCGGGTGTGCTCGGTCAGCGGATACACCTGGCCCAGCAGGCTGGCGCGCGGCTTCGCCTGGCCATCCTCCAGGTCAACGAACACATCGTCCACCGTGCCGTGGTAACAGCCATTGAATACCAGTATCTGATCCCTGCCGGTTGCCGCGCGCGCCCAGCGGATGGCAAAACGGTTGGCATCGCTGGCGGACAGCGCAAACTGCCACACCGGCAGCCCGAAGCGCTGCGCCAACTCGTCGGCCACCCACAAGGCATCTTCGCCCGGCAGCATGGCGGTAAGCCCGCGCGCCGACTCGCGGGCGATCGCGGCCGCCACCGGCGCCGGCGAGTGGCCAAACATCGCGCCGGTATCGCCCAGACAGAAATCGACATAGCGATGGCCATCGACATCCGTCAATTGGGCGCCCTGCGCCTCAGCCACAAACAAAGGGCTGGGCGTAGGCCAATCGTCCATCCAGTGCAGCGGCACGCCAAACAGCAAATGCCTGGCTGATTGCCCAGCCAAAGCCGTCGCCCGCGGCCGACGGGCCAGGAAGTCCGCCCGCTCCCGCTGATGGAGCTCACGCATCTTGCCAAGATCAATGCCATGCCGCTTCGCCATTGCCGCCTCGCCTAAGAATGGGGTGCAATCAGTATGCCAAGCTCTGCGTCGCACAATCCAGCTGCAATCGCCACTTGGAAAGCTCCAAACGACAAAAGGCCCGAAGCGCAGACCACGCCTCGGGCCAATGGGCTGCAATGAACGGAAATTCAGCGCAGGGGCAGATGCCCTGCCAAAGTGTTGAGCTGCTTGATGGCGCGACGGAAACGAGAATGCGCGCGGGAGACCGTGGACTCACTGATGTCCATTTGCTGGGCGGCGTAATAGCCGGTCATGCCTTCCACTTCCATCAGCCACACCGCCTCGCGCGAGCGCTTCTTCATGCCGATCAGATCGGCCACCACGTTGAAATCGTCCAGTTTCATGATATCCCTCCATCGTCCGCGCGTTCTGACCACCTTGCGCGTTTACGTTTGAACACGAAACATTTGGATGCTCTTCCAGCATAGATGCTTGCCAAAAAAATGCAGGTAAATCCTGAGCCTGGGAGATCAGCGCGACATGACTGTTGAAGCCTCCCGACGCGCCTAACTTCACTTGGCGGACCGAGGTCTAAAACCCAGCCTCCTCATCGGAAGCGCCTTCTTCGCCCGGGGCCGGTGGAATGTATTGCAACAAATCTCCAGGCTGGCAGTTCAGGTGCCTGCAGATCGCCTCCAGCGTTGAAAAACGGAAGCCTTTGATCTTTCCCTGCTTCAGCAACGACAGATTCTGTTCCGTGATGCCGATGGCGTGGGCAAGATCCTTGGATTTCACTTTGCGCTGAACAAGTAGCACGTCCAGGTTGATTTTTATGGGCACAGGATGCTTTCTTCAGATGAACTGCTTGTTTTCGCGCGCCAAAGCCACGCCTTCCTGCTGAATGCGCGCAATCACCATGACCACCGCGGCGATAAACAAGCTCTCCAAGTTGCCGCTATCCATGCCGAAAGTAATCTGGCGATGCCCGGCAGGCTGCATCATGGTCAGCCACAGCCCCATCAACGGCTGGACCAGAATCTCGGCCAACACCCACAGCGCAACCCTGGAGCCGACCTTAGCCAGCAAGGACGCGGAGCGCTCAGAGAAGTACTCGCCCTGGGCGTACAAGCGGAACAAGCGCCGCAGCGCATTCAAGCCCTGGGCCAGCACCAGCAAGGGGACGCAGGATATGACTGCGCCGCCTATCCGCTGCCAAAGCGGCACGTCCAGCAGGTTGAAGTTGCGCAGTCCATAAAAGCCCTGGCTGGTATCGATGGTGATGGTCAAGCCGGCATCCAGGATGGCTTTGGGAAACAGCCACAGCAAGAGATGAAACAGCAGCATGGCGCAAATGCCAAGAAAGGTGACGCACGCCATGACGGCGCAGTAGCGGCTTAATCGCGAAGAATTCATCGCTTGTCCTTAGTGTTGTTGCGAAGCGGTGCCGATGGAACGTCGCCCAAGGTCGTTTATTGTGTCACCCGGCCATCTATTTTTATTGTTAAACGATAATTTATTGCTGCGCAAGTTTAATTTTTTCACTGTAGCGCTTCCGTCACACACCGCCCCCGCCGTCCTTCCCCGCTACAAAACGCCGAAAGCCAGGCCAGGCTTGTCATGGCGTCGACCTTCTTTGTATCAAACAAAAAATGAACGTATAACAAGTAAAAATTATCGTTTTACAGTAATTTTATTTCCAATACAGTTCTCGCTGCGTGCGAGTGGACAATCCATCTCGCGGTTTGTAGAGGATGTCTGGGCACAGGGATGGCTCGGACGGCAAGAATTGAGGTTTGGCATGAATGAACAACAAGCGCGAGGCACAACCAGCAAGGGATTGATCGCCAAGTTCCTGACCTTGGCGGCGCCATATTGGCGTTCGGAAGACAGATGGATGGCATGGGCGCTGCTGCTGGCGATCACGGTTTTGAACATCGCCATGGTCTACTGCAATGTCTTGCTCAATCAGTGGAATGGCGACTTCTTCAATGCCTTGCAACAACACGACTGGGAGCGCTTCCTCCAGCTGCTGCAAGTATTCGCCGCGCTGGCCTTCGGCTTCATTGGCTGCGCGGTGCTGATGTCTTACCTGACAGCCATGCTGAATCTGCGCTGGCGGCGGTGGCTGACCGATTTTTATCTTGGGCAATGGCTGGAGGGCCGGGCATATTGCCTGCTGGAGTTGAAAGCCTATGGCACGGACAACCCCGATCAGCGCATAGCCGAGGACCTGAAGGCGCTGACCGCGACATCCTTGAATCTCGGTTTCGAATTGATCCGCAATCTGGCCACCCTGGCCTGCTTCGTCGGCATACTCTGGCAGTTGTCCGGCCCGCTGAGCCTGGCGCGGATTGGCTGGAACGTCAGCCTTCCCGGCTATCTGGTCTGGGTTGCGCTGGCCTATGCGCTGCTAGGCAGCGGGCTGATGCATGCGCTTGGCCGCCGACTGTCGCGCATCAATATGGAAGGAGAACGGCGCGAAGCGGATTTTCGCTATGCCGCAGTGCGGCTGCGCGAGCATGCGCAGGCGGTGGCGCTGAGCGGCGGCGAGGATGTCGAGCGCAGCGCGCTCAACCGTCGTTTTCAAGCCATCTGCGCCAACTGGCGCTTGCTGATAGCCGCGGAATGGCGCTTGAACGGGGCGCGCGCCGGCTACGCGCAATTGGCCGTGATTTTTCCGATGCTGGTATGCGCGCCGGGCTATTTCGCCGGCAAGTTCGCGCTGGGCGGCCTGATGCAGGCCATTTCGGCATTCGCCCAGGTGCAGGGCGCCTTGAGCTGGATGGTGAACGCCTATGAGATCCTGGCATCGTGGAAAGCCAATATCGAACGCTTGTCCTCTTTTCAGCGCGCCGCACAGCAAGCGCGGCAGGAGCTGGCGCATAGCCAAATCTCGCGACGCCGTGGAGATGAAATTCGACTCAGCGCTCTGGACGTGTCGCTGCCGGATGGGCAGGTCTTGCTGCAGAGCATCAATCTGCAGGCATCCGCAGGGGAGCGCATTGTGCTCAAGGGCGCCTCCGGCAGCGGCAAAAGCACTTTGCTGAAAACGCTGGCCGGCATCTGGCCATGGGGAAAGGGCAGTATCACCCTACCACTGAATAAAGTGATGTTCTTGCCGCAGCGGCCGTATCTGCCAATTGGCACCTTGCGGGAGGCCATCAGCTACCCCGCGGCAAGCGACGCCTTTTCCACGGTGCAGCAGACATTTGTGCTCTCGCAGTGCCGGCTGGCGCATTTGACGCCGCAGCTGGACGAAAACTGCAATTGGTCGACCCGGCTATCCGCCGGCGAACAGCAGCGCCTGGCCCTGGCCAGAGCCTTATTGCACCGGCCGCAGTGGTTGCTGCTGGACGAGGCCACCTCGGCCCTGGATCTACCCAACCAGCAGCATTGCTACGCGTTGCTGCGCACAGAGCTGCCTCATTGCACCATCATCAGCGTTTCTCACCAACCGGAGGTGGACGCTTGCCATGACCGGGTCTGGCAGATAGGCGACTACAGCCTCGGGCCATCGATTGACGCGGCAATCCTGAGCCGCGGCGGCGGTCAGGCAGCAGATGGCGCTGTCAGGATCCGGTAATCGTTCCACATCGGCGAAGGGCGGCGCTTGCCGCCCTTCCTGGTGGATGAACAACTTACTCCGATTCGCCGGCAATCCAACGATACACGCGCGCCCCCAGCGCCGCGCCTATGATAGGCGCCAGCCAGAACAGCCACAGCTGCCGCACCGCCCAATCGCCGACGAACAAGGCCACGCCGGTGCTGCGCGCCGGATTAACCGAAGTATTGGTGACCGGAATGCTGATCAGATGGATCAGCGTCAGCGCCAGGCCTATCGCCAGCGGCGCGAAACCCGCCGGCGCGCGCTTGTCGGTGGCACCCATGATGACCAAGAGGAAAAACATGGTCATCACCACTTCGCACACCAAGGCCGCCAACAGCGAATAGCCGCCCGGCGAGTGTTCGCCATAGCCATTGGACGCAAAGCCCTTGGCCACATCGAAACCGGCCGCCCCGCTGGCGATCACGTACAGCACCGCCGCCGCCGCAATCGCGCCCAACACCTGCGCCACGATGTACGGCCCGAGCTGCCTAGCGGGAAAACGACCGCCCGCCCACAGCCCGATGGACACCGCCGGATTCAAATGGCAGCCGGAAATATGGCCGATAGCGTAAGCCATGGTCACCACCGTCAGGCCAAAAGCCAGCGCCACGCCAGCAAAGCCAATGCCCACATTGGGAAACGCCGCCGCCAACACCGCGCTGCCGCATCCGCCCAGCACCAGCCAGAAAGTACCCAGAAACTCCGCTGCGTAGGATTTCATCGCGGCCCCTCTTCCAAGGTTTCCGAAAGCGCCCGATCACTACCCCTTGCCCATTGCTTCCGAGCATATCGGCCGATTGTCGCTTAACCATAGCAAATAAAAAACAGGTCTATTCACTAAAGATCCATGGCCTGTTTTTCGGATCCGCAGTTGCTGCAATGGTTTGCCGTTTAACTCGGCATATCAGGTCGATTCGACCTAAGCCATGGTTTGACTTTGGGGAGGGGGCAATATGCCAAGCATGATGTAGAATTCCGCGCCATCCCTTTGGGAGAATGGCTACATTGGCCAATGCTGCATCGATGAGAGCTGGAAGTGCCGGGACATCGGCTGAACTAAGACGACATGGAGGAGCATTCGGATTACGCGATTACGCTAACATAGGCGATCCCTAGAGACTGTGCCATAAAACATATAAAGCATAAATGCAGTGAAACCCAGCGCTTACGGAGAAAAATGCAGCAGGCAAGAACAACCGCAATACCTCACAGTAAACACCGGGCTTCGCATGTCATCGCCAAGGCTTGGTGAATCGCCCCCGCTTTCCTAGACACCGCAAGAGCCTCACACTAGGCCCTACAAGGAGGTGTCATGAGCAAACCGCGTTTCCCCGAAGAGTTCAAGATTGAAGCCGTCAAGCAGGTGACCGAACGAG
>NZ_JAELTR010000045.1:0-33821 GCF_016428945.1 Chromobacterium sp. ASV23 | reverse complement strand
TGGAAACCCAGGCATGAGTGAAGCGTTTTACACCGACAAGGCGCGCGTGCGCGCCTCGTTTGAAAAGGCCGCGGCCAGTTACGATTCGGCCGCCGTGCTGCAGCGCGAAGTGTCCGACCGCATGGCCGAGCGGCTGGATTACATCAAGCACCAGCCGGCGGTGATTCTGGATGCCGGCGCCGGCACCGGCTACGGCGCGGCGCATTTGCGCCAACGCTATCCGCAGGCGCGGGTGATCGAGCTGGACCTGGCGCACGCCATGTTATTGGCCTCGCGCGAACGCGCCCGCGAGGGCGACGGCCTGTTGAAGAAGCTGTTCAAGCCCAGCCAGCCGTGGCAGATCAACGCCGATATCGAAAAACTGCCCTTGGCCGACGACAGCGTGGACATGATCTGGTCCAACCTGACCATCCAGTGGATCAATGTGCCGGACAAGATGTTCGCCGAACTGCGCCGGGTGCTGAAGCCGGATGGCCTGCTGATGTTCTCCACCCTGGGGCCGGACACGCTGTTCGAGCTGCGCGGCGCGTTCGCCGGCATCGACGGCGCCACCCACGTCAACCAGTTCATCGACATGCACGACATCGGCGACGCGCTGATGCGCGCCGGTTTCGCCGAGCCGGTGATGGACATGGAAAAGATCGTGCTGACTTACGACGACGCCAAGGCGGTGATGCGCGACCTCAAAGCCATCGGCGCGCACAACGCCACGGCCGGCCGCGGCCGCGGCCTGATGGGCAAGCAGGCTTGGCGCAAGGTGGAGGAAGCCTATGAGCGCCACCGCCGCGACGGCAAGCTGCCTGCCAGCTACGAGGTGGTCTACGGCCATGCCTGGAAGGGCACCGGCAAAAAGCTGGCCAAGATGACGGACGACGGTCGGCAGGTGATCGAATTCGTCAAGAAAGCGCCGCGGGCCGATTGAGCGAACCGGCGGCGCGAACCAGAGTCTGTGCTATGGACGTGGAAATCCGCAGCGCCTGTCGCGATGACGCGGCTTGTCTGGCCGCCCTGTCGATTCAGGTGTGGCTGAATACTTATTTGATCGGCGGCGGCATCCGCCGCGGCATCGCCGATTATGTGCTGTCCGAATTCTCGCCGGCCCATTTCGAGGCGCTGATCGCCAATCCCGCGCGCCGGCTGCTGCTGATGGAGGAGGATGGCCATCTGCTCGGCTACGCGCTGTTGAAATTGGACGGCGCGTGCCTGGGCTGCGATTTCCCGACGATGGAAGTCGACCGGCTCTATCTGCTGGAAAGCCATACCGGACAAGGCCTGGGCAGGCGCTTGCTGGATGCGGCGCGGCAATGGGCGCGCCTCCAGCCCGGCCAGCCGCGCTTGTGGCTGACCGTTTGGCACGGCAACGCGCGCGCCATCGGCTTCTACCGCCGGGTAGGCATGGCCGTGCATGGCGAAACGTATTTCGAATTGGAGGGCGCGCGGCATCTCAATTATGTGATGCTCGATCCCGCGCCCGTTGGGGCGGCCTTGCCGGCCGCCGATGTCTGAAAGACTGATGGAATCATGATAAGCAAGAAAGCAATGCGTCCCTGGCTGGTGTTGGGCCTGGCCGCACTATTGGCCGGCTGTTCGACGTCCAAAGTGCCGGAAGCGCCGGCCCCCGCCCCGGTGAAAGTGAAGATAGGCCTGGCCTTGGGCGGCGGCGCGGCCAAGGGTTTCGCTCATATCGGCGTGATCAAGGTGCTGGAAGGCGCGGGCATCGTGCCCGACGTGATCACCGGCACCAGCGCCGGCAGCGTGGTGGGTAGCCTGTACGCGTCCGGCCTCAACGGCGTGCAACTGCAGCAGCGCGCCATGGCGCTGGACCAGGCCGACCTGACCGACTGGACGCTGTCCACCAAGGGCGTGCTGAAGGGCGAGAAGCTGCAGAACTGGATCAATGCCCAGGTGGGCAACAAGCCGCTGGAAAAACTGCCCAGGCCGTTCGGCGCCGTTGCGACCGAGCTGGACTCCGGCCGCAAGGTGGTGTTCCGCGTCGGCAACACCGGTCAGGCGGTGCGCGCCTCGGCCAGCATTCCCAATGTGTTCCTGCCTGTGAAAATAGGCGGCAAGCGCTATGTCGACGGCGGCCTGGTCAGCCCGGTGCCGGTCAGCGCGGCGCGCGAGATGGGCGCGCAGTTCGTCATCGCCGTGGACATCACCGCCCGTCCCAAGCCGGGCAAGGCGGTTGGTTTCCTATCCATGCTGGACCAGAGCCTGAACATCATGAACGGCCCGGCGCTGGCCTTGGAACTGAAGCAGGCCGACGTGGTGATTCGGCCGGATGTGCTGGACATCGGCTCCGCCGACTTTGATTCGCGCAATCAGGCTATTCTGGAAGGCGAGAAGGCGGCGCAGCAAATGCTGCCGCAAATCCGCAAATTGTTGCAGCAAAAGAGCCTGGAGCTGGCTAAATAACGTTATAGGCTGCGATGATGTCGCAAGTCGCGGCGGGGCGGGCAGCATTCCGCCCCGCCGCTTTCCCAATGTTCTTTTGGAGATGGCATGATCAAACTGCACGGAGTGTCTTTGTCGCCGTACTACAACAAGGTGAAGATCGCCTTGCTGGAGAAGGGCGTGAATTTCCAGGAGGTGCTGACCCCGCCCTCGCAGGAGGACTGGCTGCTGGAAAAGAGCCCGATGGGCAAGATTCCGTTTGTGGAGATCAATGGCCACCCGCTGGCCGAATCGACGGTGATTCTGGAGTGGCTGGAGGATGCATATCCCACCGCTTCGCTGCTGCCGCCGACGCCGAACGGCCGCGCCCTGGCGCGCGAGCTGATGACCATGCTGGAGCTGTATGTGATGCGGCCGGCGGCTCCGCTGATCGGCCACATGATGAAAGGCAGCCAGCCTAGCGCGGAGCAGGCCGAGGAAATACGCCAGGCCCTGGCGCGCGGCATCAGCGCGGTGGCGCAGCTGGCGCGGCAGGCGCCGTGGCTGGCCGGCGAGGACTTCAGCTTCGCCGATCTCAGCGCCGCCGGCATCCTGCCGACGGTGGGACGCTTGAGCCAGACTTTCCTCGGCGAGGACATGACGCTGCGGCTGTCCGGTTGCGCCGACTATCTGCAGCGCCTGGGACAGCGGCCCAGCGTGGCCCGCGTATGGGCGGACCGCGACGCCGCGCTGGCGGCCTATATGGCCAGGCGCGAATAGCCTGACTATGGTTTTCGCGCCACAGTCAGCCGGTCCTGCCTGGACGCCATGACATGGCGGTTGACAGCCCTTGCTGGATAGAGCCTAAACTCCAATCAAGTGTTTGCTTTGTCTGGCAAGGGGATGATCGATGAAATTTCCGGTGGAACTGATACTGCTGGCGCTGGTGCCGGTTTTTCTGTTGTTCGTCGCCTGGGAGCTATGGCGGCTGCGGCGTCAGGGGCGGCTGTCCGTGTACGACTGGCGCGATTCGGCCTGCTGCGCGGCGTTGGGTTTGCTGCACCAGGGCGCAGACAAGCTGGCCTGGGTGTTCGTGCTGCCTCTATATGGCTGGATTTACCAGCAGCACCGGCTGTTCGATTTTGCCGACAGCTATCTGAGCTTCTTCCTGCTGTTTCTCGGCCAAGACTTCCTGTACTACTGGTTCCACCGCGCCAGCCACCGCGTGCGCTGGCTGTGGGCGGCGCACAGCGTGCACCACAGCTCCACGCGCATGAATTTCAGCGTGGCCTTCCGCCAGAGCCTGATGTATCCGGTGGCCGGCATGTGGGCATTCTGGCTGCCGCTGGCCTGGCTCGGCTTTCCGCCGCAACAGGTGGTGGCCGTGGTGTTGCTGAATCTCGCCTTCCAGTTCTTTGTGCATACCCAGATCGTGCCCAAGCTGGGCTGGCTGGAATATGTCTTCAACACCCCGTCGATCCACCGCACCCACCATGCGAAGAACCCGCGTTACATCGACCACAACTACGCTGGGGTGCTGGTGATCTGGGACAGGCTGTTCGGCACCTTCGTGGAGGAGCGGGACAGCGATCCCTGCGAATACGGCACGGTGAAGCCGGTCAACAGCTTCAATCCGCTGTGGGTCAGCGTGGTGGAGTGGCGCGACATGCTGGCGGAGGCCTGGCGGGCGGATAACTGGCGCGACCGGCTGGTGTCGCTGTTCGGCCCGCCGGAAGCGGCGGAAGAGGTGGCGGCGCGCCAGCGCATGCGAGTCGAAGCGCCGCGTCAGGTGGCGTGAATGAAAGAACAAGGCCCGGTTTCCGGGCCTTGTTCTTTTCGGGCGACTGATCAGTTGGATCAGATTAGCAGCTTGCCGTCCTTGGCCGGCAGGGTCTTGCCTTCTGGCTTCTGGTCCATGCGCACGGTGCCGGTCTTGCCGTCCAGCGAGTAGCGCACGTTGTAGCCGACGACTTTTTCCTTGTCTACGTTCTCGGTATTGCAGATGGTCCGGGTGCTGGCCACCTGGTCGCGCTCCTGCATGCCTTCCTGCACCTTGTTGCCGGCCAGGCCGCCAGCCAGCGCGCCCAGCACAGTGGCGGCCTTCTTGCCATTGCCGCCGCCGACCTGGTTGCCGAGCAGGCCGCCGACCACGCCGCCGATCACCGAGCCGGCGATGCGGTTATTGTCCTGTACCGGCGCCTGGTGGACGACTTGCTCCTGATGGCAAACCTGCTTCGGCTCGCTCACCGTTTCCTTGATCGGGGTCACGGCCAGTATCTTGGCGTGGTTGGCGTGGACCGGCTTGGGCGCGGGTTTCGGCGCGGCGGCCACTACCGCCGCGGCCGGTGCCGCCACGGCGGCAGCCTGAGCCACCGTGGACGAGGCCGTGCTCGGCGGCAGCGCCTGAACGGCCGGGGCCGAGGCCTGGGCCAGCGGCGCGCTGGCCGCGGCGACGTTTTCCGGTTTGGACGGTTTCAATGCCTGGATGCCGGCAACGCCGATGGCGCCCAGCGCGATGCCGCCACCCAGCACGCTGGCGATGAGTACAGACTGTTTCATTATTCTCTCCCTGAAGTGACGCTGCGGTCACATATGGCTTCGACGCGATTATCGATTGGCAGTTGCAAGAACTGTGTACAGCATTTGTCACCACGGGTAACGAAACGTTAGCGGCGGGGCGGCCAGGGCGCTGGCTAGGGGCTGTTGACGTTTGGTGAGCGGTCGCGCCGGGATGCGTTTTGCGACGAATCGAGGCGTTTCGCGCGCCGCATAGTCATTCTCTGCCAGCGCGGAACAACGAAGAGTCGGCGCGAAAGGCGCCCGGCCCTGCGGGTTTGGCCGCTTTGGGCCGGAAGCGGTGTTGCCCAGCCCTTGCATAGAATGACTATGCGTCGGGCTGTGTGCCTTGCTTCCGGCCCAAAGCGGCGCAAACGCGATCCACTCACCAAACGTCAACAGCCCCTAGGGAATTTGCAGCGTGATGCGCCATTATTGGCAATTTATGTCAAAAAAAACCATATTCAATGGTTTTTAATTTCTAAAATGCAGCCATTTATCATAATGTGAGCATATATATTGTATCCAGCGGTTTGACGGTGCGCCCGGCAGATGGTTAGATGGGCATTGCACCTTACAGGCGGCTTGCCGCCTGCACCTCAGGAGAATACATAGTGAGCGAAGTTGATACCGGTTTGCAGCGCCAGCTGAAAAACCGCCACATACAGTTGATCGCGCTGGGCGGCGCGGTCGGCACCGGCCTGTTTCTCGGCTCGGCCAGCGTGCTGAAGGCCGCCGGGCCCTCGATGATTCTCGGCTATGCCATCGCCGGCTTCATCGCCTTTTTGATCATGCGCCAATTGGGCGAGATGGTGGCGGAAGAGCCGGTGGCCGGCTCGTTCAGCCATTTCGCCTACCGCTACTGGGGCAATTTCGCCGGCTTCCTGTCCGGCTGGAACTATTGGGTGCTGTACGTGCTGGTGAGCATGGCCGAGTTGACGGCGGTGGGCGCCTACGTCCAGTACTGGTGGCCGCATGTGCCCACCTGGCTGACCGCGCTGGTGTGCTTCGTCTGCATCAACGCCATCAACCTGGCCAACGTCAAATCCTACGGTGAGACCGAGTTCTGGTTCGCGCTGATCAAGGTGGCGGCGGTGATCGGCATGATTCTGTTCGGCAGCTACTTGCTGCTGTCCGGTACTGGCGGCCCGCAGGCCTCGGTCAGCAATCTGTGGAATGACGGCGGCTTCTTCCCGCATGGTTTCGGCGGCCTGTTCATGGTGATGGCGGTGATCATGTTCTCGTTTGGCGGCCTGGAGCTGATCGGCATGACCGCGGCCGAGGCGGCCGACCCGCAGAAGACCATCCCCAAGGCGGTGAATCAGGTGATCTACCGTATCCTGATCTTCTACATCGGCTCGCTGGTGGTGCTGCTGTCGCTGTATCCGTGGAGCAAAGTCGCCGCCGGCGGCAGCCCCTTCGTGATGATTTTCCAGCAGATCGGCGCCGGTTTTACCGCGCACGCGCTGAACTTTGTGGTGCTGACCGCCGCGCTGTCGGTCTACAACAGCTGCGTCTACGCCACCAGCCGTATGCTGTTCGGCCTGGCCGAGCAGGGCAACGCGCCGCGCGCGCTGAAGAAGCTGGACAAGCGCGGCGTGCCGGTCAACGCCACCTTGTTCTCCGCGCTGGCCACCGTGGCCTGCGTGCTGCTGAACTACCTGTTGCCGGGCGAGGCGCTGGGCCTGCTGATGTCGCTGGTGGTGGCCGCGCTGGTGACCAACTGGGCGATGATCAGCCTGACCCATCTGAAGTTCCGTCGCGCCAAGGCCGGCCTGAAAATGGTGTTCCCGTCGCTGTGGCATCCGGTTTCCAACTGGGTGTGCCTGGTGTTCATGGTGATGATCCTCGGCATTCTGCTGTTCACGCCGGGCATGGCGGTGTCGGTTTACGTGCTGCCCTTGTGGCTGGGCCTGCTGTGGGTGGGCTTCCGCTTGAAGGGCAAATCGGGCGCCGATTCCCGTCTTGCCAGCGAGAACGCCTGATCGTTGAAGGGCATGCCGGGCTTGACGATGCGTCGTCAAAACCGGCATGCTGTAAAAATGATGCAAACGAAACCCACTCCCTCCTTCAACCGCAACTGGTGGTGGCGCAGCTAACCGGCGCGCCAGGGGAGTTGTCGTTTGTTGTTCCGGGCCGCCGCACAGGGCGGCCTTGTTGTATCCAGTCTCACCCCGCGCGGCGGCAGCTTCAGCTAGTTCAGGAGTATTCATGCAGCGCACGCAGTGGGGTTCCCGCCTCGGTTTCATTCTGGCTTCGGCCGGCGCCACCGTCGGTTTAGGCTCGATCTGGAAGTTTCCTTACGTCACCGCGATGAATGGCGGCGGCGCTTTCTTGCTGGTGTATCTGGCATTTACCTTTACCTTGGGCCTGGCGTTGCTGCAGGCCGAGCTGGCCATCGGCCGCGCCGCCGGTTGCGGCGCCGTGGGGGCGTTTTCCCGGCTGGGTTCGCGCCGCTGGAAGCTGCTGGGCTACAGCGGCGTGTTGTGCTGCTTTTTGGTGTTCGCCTTCTACAGCGTGGTGGGCGGCTGGACCCTGGGCTATCTGTTGCGCGCCGTTGATGGCCGGGTGATGAGCGATGATATGTCGGCGCTGGGCCAGCTGTTCGGCCAGTACGTCGGCAATCCGGCCGAGGCCTTGCTCACCCATGCGCTGTTCGCCGGGCTGACCTTGCTGGTGGTGGTGGGCGGGGTGCAGAAGGGCATTGAGCGCGCGGGCAAGGTGTTGATGCCGCTGCTGTTCCTGCTGATGCTGGGCTTGATCGCGCGCGCGCTGACGCTGCCCGGCGCCTTGGCTGGGGTGGAGGCGCTGTTTCGCCCCGATTTTTCCAGGCTGACGCCGGCCATGCTGGTGGAGGCGCTGGGGCTGGCTTGCTTCTCGCTGTCGGTGGGCGCCGGCTGCATGCTGGCTTACGGTTCGTATCTGGGCCAGGGCACGCGGCTGGGCAATTCGGCGCTGTGGGTCACGGGGTTGACCGCGCTGACTTCGGTGCTGGCCGGGCTGATGATTTTCCCGGCGATCTACGCTTTTGGCCTGGACCCGCAGGCCGGGCCTGGTCTGACCTATATGGTGATGCCGGTGGTGTTCAACCATCTGCCCTATGGCCAGCTGTTCGCCATTGTTTTCTTCATTCTGCTGCTGATGGCGGCGCTGACTTCGGCGGTATCGTTGCTGGAAGTGGTGGTGATTCTGCCTATCGACGAATTCGGCGTCAGCCGCCGCAAGGCCACCCTCGCCGTCACGGCGCTGGTGTTTCTGGCCGGCGTGCCGGCGGCCTTGTCCTTTGGTCCGCTGGCCGATTGCAAGCTGTTTGGCCGCAATATCTTCGAGCTGATGGACTATGCCGCCTGCAACATCTTGCTGCCGCTGGGGTGCATCGGCACCGCTTTGTTTGCCGGTCGGGTGGCCTGGCCGGCAGTCAGCGATCAGCTGCGGCTGTCGGCGTGGGCGGAGGCGCTGATGCGCTTGAGTTGCCGCTGGTTGGCGCCGCTGCTGATTGGGGTGGTGCTGGTATACAACTTGTAGCCGTGCGGCTCAGGCTATGGCTCCCGCGGCGGCAGGGGGCCATAGCCTGCTGGAGTGGCGTTTCAGGAGCCCGCCATGAAGGTGCGGATGCCGGAGCCGACGAACTGCACGCCGATGCAGATCAGCAAGAAGCCCATCAGCCGGGTCATCACTTCGCGGCCGCCGCGGCCCAGCCGCTCCGAGATCAGCAAAGACGACTTCAGCGTCAGCCACATGCCGACGCAGGTCAGGCCGATGGCGGCGAAGGTCATGAAAAAGGCGATGGCCTTGGCCGGCAAGGTGGATAGTTCGGCGATTTCGGTGGAAATGCCGATCACCACCGCGATAGTGCCGGGGCCGCTGATGCCGGGCATGGCCAGCGGGAAGAAGGCGTAGTCCTCGCGCTCGCCGGATTGCTTGGGCGCCTGGCCCGGGTCTTGCGAAAGGAACAGCATGCGGTAGCCCAGCACCGCCACCACGAAGCCGCCGGCAATGCGCAGCGCGCCGTATGAGATGCCGAAGGCGGCCATGATCAGGTTGCCGGCCAACAGGCTCACCGCCATGATGGCTGCGGCGAACACGCAGGCGCGCTTGGCTTGCGAATCGCGGTGCGAGTCGCTCATTTCGCGCGTCAGCGTGATGAACAGCGGAATCTTGGACAAGGGATTGGTGATGGTGATCAGACTTAGCAGACCGCCAAACAGGAATTGCAGCGACAACGTTTTGAACATGATGCAGGGCCGATGGAGAAGCCATGCGATTGTAGAGGGTTCCGCGGCCAGCGGGTAGCGACTAGCCGCGCTTTAAAACGATGGCATGAAGAGGTGTTGCATCGGCGACGGCTGCGACATTTTGTCGCGCCCCGCGGCGGGTGCGCGATGGTACAGTCAAAGGTATTTTCGATCATTTCCTGGAGTCCGCGATGAAACGTTTTGCCGCCGCCCTGTTGGGCATGTGCCTGTCCGGTCTGGTTGCCGCCCATTCCTTCCAGCTCGGTTCCATCCACATCGGCCATCCGTGGAGCCGCGCGATGCCGGAAACCAGCGCCACCGGCAGCGTGTACCTGTCTCTGGAAAACCAGGGCAAGGAGGCCGACAAGCTGGTATCGGCCAGCACGCCGCGCGCCGAAACCGCCGAACTGCACACTCACGTCAACGACAACGGCGTGATGCGGATGCGCAAAGTGGACAGCGTGGAGCTGGCGCCGGGCAAAACCGTCAAGTTCGCCCCGGGCAGCTACCATGTGATGCTGATGGGCCTGAAACAGCCGCTGAAGGCCGGCGATCATTTCCCGCTGACGCTGAAGTTCGAGAAGGCCGGCAGCGTGAAAGTGGACGTCGTCGTGCAGGATGGCGGCGCGGCCGCGGAACATAGCCACTGAGTCTTGCAGCCGGACCATTCCGGCCAGATCTCGGTAAACGGCAGCTTGCTTCGAATAATCGGGCAAGCTGCTGTTTTTTATGCGTATCGGGTTTCGTTGCGCCGAAGTTACATATTGCTTTGCAGCAATGAATTATATGCTTAGCGCTCGCTTTACAGTCAGATTGCGACTGGGCACACTCGGTTCTGCGACGAGTTTTGAACAAGACTTTACCCTGGCCGCCGGCTCCCGAAACTGGTTTTGCGCCAAGTCTGCCAATACAAAAGAGAATGATGGAGGAGCGGGTGCCATGCACCCGAAAACAAATTAAGACAGGGGGCCGGCGCCATTTTTCTGCGTTATGCTGTCGTTTTGTCTCGTCGCCTTCCCGCCATGCCTGATTCCGCCACTCCCGCTTTCCTTCCCCGAGTCGTCATCCATTACTGCACCGGCTGCCGCTGGCTGTTGCGAGCAGGCTGGCTGGCCCAGGAACTGCTGACCACGTTTGAAAAAGAAGTGTCCGAAGTCGCCCTGCGCCCCGGCAGCGGCGGCGTGTTCCGCGTCGAGGTCGACGGCGAGTGCTTGTGGGATCGCAAGCAGGATGACGGCTTCCCGGAACTGAAGCTGCTCAAGCAGCGGCTGCGCGACCGCATCGCCCCGGACAAGCCGCTGGGCCATAGCGATCGCCCCGCCTGAGAACCATAACGCAATGAACGCCATCCAGCGCAAGATCATCCATGTCGATTGCGACTGCTTCTACGCTGCGATCGAAATGCGCGACGATCCCAGCCTGCGCGAGGTGCCGCTGGCCATCGGCGGGCGGCCGGAAACGCGCGGCGTGGTGGCCACCTGCAATTATGTGGCGCGCCGTTTCGGCGTGCATTCGGCGATGGCCTCGGCGCGCGCGCTGCGCTTGTGCCCGGAGCTGGTGATCCTGCCGCCGGACATGGCGCGCTACCGCCTGGCCAGCCAGCAGATCATGGCCATCTACCAGCGTTATACCGAACTGATCGAGCCCTTGTCGCTGGATGAGGCTTATCTGGACGTCAGCGGCCGGCCGCATGAGCAGGGCAGCGCCACGCGGATGGCCGAGGCCATCCGCCGCCAGATCCGCGACGAGGTCGGCATCACCGCCTCGGCCGGCATCGCGCCGAACAAATTCCTGGCCAAAGTCGCCAGCGATTGGAACAAGCCCGATGGGCAATTCCTGGTGCGGCCGCAGGATGTGGACGTCTTTGTCGCCGCCTTGCCGGTGGAAAAAGTGCATGGCGTGGGCAAGGTGACGGCGGAACGGCTGCATCGGCTGGGCATCCACAGCTGCGGCGATTTGCGGCGCTGGACGCCGGCCGACCTGTTCCGCCATTTCGGCCGCTTCGGCGAACAATTGCTGGCGATGGCGCATGGCGTGGACGAGCGGCCGGTGTCGCCGGACCGTAGCCGCAAGTCGATCAGCGTGGAGGAGACTTATGCCCAGGACCTGCCGGACCTGCCCAGTTGCCTGTCCAAGCTGCCGGAGCTGGTGGAGCGGCTGCAGGCCAGGCTGGCGCGCAACGGCAATCCGGAATTCAAGGGTTTGTCGGTCAAGCTGAAGTTCGACGATTTCAGCCAGACCACGGTGGAGCAACTGGGCCAAGTCTTGTCTATGCCTGTGTTCGGCCAGCTGCTGCGCACCGGCTTCGCGCGCGGCGCGCGGCCGGTGCGGCTGCTCGGCGTCGGCGTGAAGCTGGCCGACGAGCACGATCTGCCGCGCCAGCTCAGGCTGTTCGACCGCCACGGACGGCCGTTGCCGGACAGCGCGTTGCCGACTGACGCCGTGGAGGCGGCGTTAAGAGACCAGCAAGGCGGCTGAGGCGGGACGGTGCAAGCGGGGACCCGCGCTTGTTCAACGCCAAGCCGCTGGAGAAAGCCCTGAGCCAAGGCGCGCCGACGCAGGCAGTACACTGAGTACGGCAAGGAGGCGCAACGCAGGATCAGGGCTTTTGCCAGTGGCTTACAGCCTGCGCAGATTGCTGATGCCCATCAGCATGCCCATGCCGATGAACAGCGTCACGGTGGCGGTGCCGCCGTAGGACATGAAAGGCAAGGGCACGCCCACCACCGGCAAGATGCCGGACACCATGCCCATATTGACGAAGGCGTAGACGAAGAAGGACATGGTGATGGAGCCTGCCATCAGCCGTCCGTACAGCGTCTGCGCGCTGGCGGTGATCATCATGGCGCGGCTCAAGATCAGCAGGTAGAGCGTGAGCAGCACCAGATTGCCGGCCAGGCCGAACTCCTCGGAGTACACCGCGAAGATGAAGTCGGTGGTGCGTTCCGGGATGTAATCCAGGTGAGTCTGCGTGCCATTGAGCCAGCCCTTGCCCCACGGCCCGCCGGAGCCGATGGCGATCATGGACTGGATGATGTGGTAGCCGGTGCCCAGCGGGTCGGTGGTGGGGTCGATCAGCGTCAGCACGCGCTTGCGCTGGTAATCGTGCAGGTGGTTCCACACCAGGGGCATGCTGGCGGCGGCCAGCACGATGCCGCCCAGGATCACCTTCCACGGCAGGCCGGCGAAGAACAGCACAAAGAAGCCGGCGGCGGCGATCAATAAGGCGGTGCCGAGATCGGGCTGCTTCAGCACCAGGCCCACCGGCACCAGCATCAGCGCCGCGGCCACCAGATAATGCCACCAGCGTAGCGACAGTTCGTTTTTCTGGAAGAACCAGGCCAGCATCATCGGCAGCGCGATCTTCAGGATTTCCGACGGCTGGATGCGGGTGACGCCCAGGCTGAGCCAGCGGGTGGAGCCGTTGACGGTGATGCCCTTGAAATGCACCGCCACCAGCAGCAGCACCCCCAGCGCGTAGATCGGCGGCGCGAAGTTCATCACGCTCTGCGGGCGCATCCGCGCGATCAGCCACATCACCGTCAACGCCATGAAGGTGTAGATCAGCTTGTTGTCGATCTTGTCGAAGGACTGATTGTTGGCGGAATACAGCAGCACCATGCTGACCAAGAACAGCAGGCCCAGAAACAGCATCAACCAGCCGTCCAGCGGTTCTTTGATCTGCTGCCAGATTTGCTTAATCAGCGGCGTCTTCACTCACGTCTCCGTTTTCCTGCGGGATGGTCTTCAGCAGGCCATTCATGTCTTTGGGCACCTTGCCCAACAGATAGAAGTCGAACAGGCCGCGCGCCACCGGCGCGGCGGCGGCGGCGCCGAAGCCGGCGTTCTCCACGATGATGGCCACCGCGATCTTCGGTTTTTCCACCGGGGCGAAGGCGATGAACCAGCTGTGGTCGCGATATTGCTCGGCCAGCGCGGAGGCGTTGTATTTGGCGCCCTGCTTGATCGCCACCACCTGGGCGGTGCCGGTCTTGCCGGCCATGGAGTACTGCAGGCCGATGCCGACGCGGGCGCCGGTGCCGGAGATCATCACGCCGCGCATGCCTTCTTTGATGTAGTCGAAATATTCCTGCGGGTAGGGCAGCTGCTTGATCGGTTTCGGTTCGATCAGCCTGACGCCGCCGGTCTTGGAGTCGACAATCTGCTGCACCAGGTGCGGTTTGAAGGCGATGCCGTTATTAGCCATGATGGCGGTGGCGTTGGCCATCTGCAGCGGGGTGTAGGAATTGAAGCCCTGGCCGATGCCGACGCTGACCACGTCGGCCGGATACCAGCGCCGCACTTCCGGCTTGTAGCGGGCGAAACGCTTGGCCTTCCACTCCTTGGACGGCAACACGCCGCTGGCCTCGCCGTCCAGGTCGATGCCGGTCTTGCTGCCCAGGCCGAACGATCCGACCACCGGGTGGATCTTGTCTATGCCCATGTCCCAGGCCAGCTTGTAGAAGAAGGTGTCGCTGGATACGGTGATGGCGCGCTGCAGGTTGACCATGCCGTTGCCGCCCTTCTTGCTGTCGCGGAACTGGTGGCTGGAGCCGGGGAGGGTGAAATAGCCGGGCGCCGGGCGGATGTCGTGCATGCCTATGCTATGGGTGACCAGCGCCGCCATCGACATGAAGGGCTTGAAGGTGGAGCCCGGCGGATAGGTGCCGCGCAGCGCGCGGTTGACCAGCGGCTTTTGCCAGTCGGTGTTCAGCGAGGACCAGGTCTGGCTGTCGATGCCATCGATGAACAGGCTGGGATCGAAGCCCGGTTTGGACAGAAAGGCCAGCACGCCGCCGGTGTTCGGGTCGATCGCCACCAGCGCGCCGCGGCGGTCGCCGAACAGCTTGTCGGCCATTTCCTGCAGCCGGATGTCCAGCGCCAGCTTCAGCGTGTTGCCGTTGATCGGTGGCGTGCGGCGCAGCGTGCGCACCGCGCGGCCGCCGGAGTCGGTTTCCACTTCCTCGAAGCCCACCTGGCCGTGCAGATCATCCTCGTACACCGCCTCCAGGCCGGTCTTGCCGATGTAGTTGGTGCCCTTGTAGTTGGTGGTCTTGTCCTCGTCGTCCAGCCGCTCCTTGTCCTTCTGGTTGATGCGGCCGATATAGCCCAGCACATGGCTGGTCATCTCTTTGTACGGATAGTCGCGGAACAGCCGCGCCTTGACTTCCACGCCGGGCAGCTCCCAGGCGTGGGAGGCCACGCGGGCCGCTTCGGCGTCGGTCAGCTTGACTTTCAGCGGGATGGATTCGAAGTTCTTGCTCTCGGCCAGCAGCTTTTTGAACAGCTTCTCGTCGCGCGGGGTGACATCGGCCAGCGTCTTCAGCTTATTGATGGTGGCGTCCAGGTCCGGCATCTTGCTTGGGGTCAGCTCCAGCGTATAGGCCGAATAGTTTTGCGCCAGCACCACGCCGTTGCGGTCCAGGATCAGCCCGCGATTGGGCAGGATGGGCACCAGCGAAATGCGGTTGTTTTGCGCCAGCGTGGAGAAGTGATCGTGCTGCAGCACCTGCAGCCAGATGAAGCGCGACAGCAGCACCAGGAACATCAATATGATCAGCGCGTAGGCGATGACTAGCCGTAGCTCGAACTGCTCCTCGTCGTTCTGCGGGTTCTTGAAGCGGGTTGGGCGGCGCATGGATCAGTCAGGTTTCATGCCGAGTGTTGGCGGTAAGGTACGAGCATCAGCTTGGTCAGCAGCGGCCACAGCAGCGCGCCGATCAACGGCGGCAGGAAATAGCTCCAGCCGACGAAGGCCGAGCCGGTCAGCATTCTCACCACCACCATGATGAGCTGGTTGGTGAACATCAGGCCCAGCACCACCAGCGCCTGTTGGCCCAGATTGAACATCACCAGCTGGCGCTGGCGGCTCATGGCGAGGAAAGCGGTAATGGAGTAGGCCAGCGCGTGCTGGCCGAACAGCCCCGCGGTGGACACGTCGGCGACGATGCCCATCAGGAAGGCGATGCCGATGCTGACGCGGCGGGGCTGGTTGATCACCCAGTACAGAATCAGCAGGCCGATGAAATCCGGCAGCCAGCGCGTGCTGCCGTGCGGCAGCGGCACCAGCTCGATCAGCACGGCGATCACGAAAGTCAGGAAAATGAAGCGGCGCTTGACCGGCTTGAGCAGTTCCTTGGGTCGGTCCAACGACATCGGCGCTTACTCCTCGTCGGCGGACTTTCTGCCGCCCTTGGTCTTTTTCTCCGGCAGCGGCGGCGGTTCCGCCGGCCGCGCCGCTGTTTGCTTGGCCTGCAAGGCCAGCACATAGCGGGTCTGCTGCACGCCGGCCAGCGGCTGGGTGCTGACGCGGGTGAAGGCGGCGCCGGCATTGCGGTCCACCTTGGTCACCATCGCCACCGGAATGCCTTCCGGGAACAGCCCATCGAGGCCGGAAGTGACGATACGGTCGTTTTCCTTGATGTCCGAACTCTGCGGCAGGTAGCGCAGCTCCACGCCGCCGCCGTAGCCGTACAGGATGGCGCGTTCGCCGGTGCGCTCCACCATGACCGGCACCATCTGGTTCTTGTCGATGATCAGCGTCACCTCGGCGGTCAAAGGCTGCACGCGGGTCACCTGACCCAGGAGGCCGCGCGAATCCACCACCGGCTGGCCGGGCAGCAGCTTGGCGTCCGCGCCCTTGTCGATGATGATCTTGTACGAGAACGGGTCGCGGCCAGTGTATAGCGTCTCGGCGATCTGGGCGGTGTCGTCGCGCTGGCTGCGGATTTCATTCAGCCGGCGCAGTTCGTTCAGCTCGCGTTCCAATGTCTGCAGGCGGCTCAGCTGCGCCGTCATCTGCATCTGGCGCGCGCGCAGCGCGGTGTTTTCCTGCTTCAGCTCGGTTTGCGAGGTCAGGTAGTCGCCGACGTGGCGCATGGCCTGCGCCGGCAGATTCACGGCGCGCTGCACCGGGTACAGCGCCAGCGACAGCGCTTCGCGCGCCTGCTCCATCAAGCCGTAACGGCTGTCGCCGATCAACAGCACGATGGACGCGGCAACGCTCATCGCCAGGCGCGCGCCCGCAGGCGGCCCGGAGCGGAAAAAGCTGGGGGTGTTGGCGAAATCCATGGGCACAGCCGCCGCGCCTTGACGGCGCGGGGTTCGCTCGCTTTATCGGTGGTATTGGTGGAAGTTTAGGGCACGTTGGTGAAAATGGTGCCGATCTTATCCATTTTCTCCAGCGCCTTGCCGGAGCCGCGCACCACGCAGGTCAGCGGTTCTTCCGCCACGAACACCGGCAGGCCGGTTTCTTCGGCCAGCAGACGGTCGATGTCCTTCAACAGCGCGCCGCCGCCGGTCAGCACCATGCCCTTTTCGGCGATGTCGGCGCCCAGTTCCGGCGGCGTCTGTTCCAGCGCGATCTTGACCGCGGAAACGATCTGGTTCAGCGGCTCGGTCAGCGCTTCCAGGATTTCGTTGGACGATACGGTGAAGGCGCGCGGAATGCCTTCGGCCAGGTTGCGGCCCTTGACTTCCATCTCGCGCACTTCGGCGCCCGGGAAGGCGGAGCCGATGGTCTTCTTGATTTCCTCGGCGGTGGTTTCGCCGATCAGCATGCCGTAGTTGCGGCGGATGTAGTTGATGATGGCTTCATCGAACTTGTCGCCGCCCACGCGCACGGAGTTGGAGTACACCACGCCGCCCAGCGAGATCACGCCGACTTCGGTGGTGCCGCCTCCGATGTCCACCACCATGGAGCCGGTCGGCTCTTCCACTGGCAGGCCGGCGCCGATGGCGGCCGCCATCGGCTCTTCGATCAGCTCGACGCGGCGCGCGCCGGCGGCGAGAGCGGAGTCGCGGATCGCCTTGCGCTCCACCTGGGTGGAGCCGCAGGGCACGCAGATTACGATGCGCGGACTGGCGGCGAAGAAGCGGTTCGGGTTCACCTTCTTGATGAACTGCTTCAGCATCTGCTCGGTCACGGTGAAGTCGGCGATCACGCCGTCCTTCATTGGGCGGATGGCCTGGATGCTGCCCGGGGTGCGGCCCAGCATGCGCTTGGCTTCCAGGCCGACGGCCAGGATGGATTTCTTGTTGGTCGGCGCGTCGCTGTGAATGGCGACGACCGAGGGCTCGTCCAGCACGATGCCCTTGCTGCGCATGTAGATCAGGGTATTGGCGGTGCCAAGGTCGATGGCGAGGTCGTTGGAAAAGTATCCGGTCAGCGAACGAAACATTGGGCGGTCCTGGTCAGTTTTCGTCAGTGGCGAACGCCGGCGGCGTTCGGGTAAATCCAGTTCATCTGTGGTCGGCCCATGCTGCGGCCCCCTTGGCGTGGCATGAAACCACTGCAATCGGCTTCGTCATGCGGGCGGATTGTACGCCCGGTCGGCTGGCCTTTGCGGTGCTTGTCCGAAACGTCCCGGGCGGCGGTAGCAGGCCTGCTTTTTCTGCGCCCCGGCGCGTGATTCCTGGCGGCGAAAAATGCCTGAGGAATGCGTCGTGGCGCAATGTCGATCTTGGGAGAATCAAACGGGGTATGATACCCTATAAAGCTTGAAATATTAAAGGTTTTAACGAGGAAGCCATGTCGCTGACGCACCAGGATGTCGCACGGATCGCCAAGCTTGCCCGCATCGATGTGAGCGAGGCGGAAATCGCCGCCACGGCGGATCAGCTTAACAACATTTTCGGCCTGATCGAAAAGATGCAGGAGGTGAACACCGACGGCATCGAGCCTATGGCCCACCCGCAGGACGTGTCGTTGCGTCTGCGCGACGACGTGGTCACCGAAACCAATCAGCGCGAACGTTTCCAGACGGTCGCCCCGCAAGTGGAAAAAGGCTTGTTCCTCGTTCCCAAAGTGATCGAGTAAGCCTGTGAGCCGTCCCGGCGCCAATGGTTCCCTCCATTCTGCCGACCGGGCCCGACTATCCGGATAGCAAGATTTTGATCGAAATGACACAAGCCACTCTCAAGCAATTGTCGCAACAATTGGCGGCAAAGCAAGTTTCCAGTGTGGAACTGGCCAGCCAGTACCTGGATCGCATCGAGGCGCTGAACCCGCAACTCAACGCCGTCGTCTCCGTTGATCGCGACAAGACGCTGGCCGAGGCGCGGGCGGCCGACGCGCGCCTCGCCGCCGGCAGCGCCCATCCGCTGACCGGCGTGCCGCTGCTGCACAAGGACCTGTTCTGCCAGGAAGGCTGGAAGACCAGCTGCGGCTCCAAGATGCTGGACAACTTCGTCTCGCCGTACAGCGCCCACGTGGTGGAGCAGTGCGCCGCCGCTGGCATGGTGACATTGGGCCGCGCCAATATGGATGAGTTCGCCATGGGTTCGTCCAATGAGAACTCGTTCTACGGCGCGGTGAAGAACCCGTGGGATCTGAACGCCATTCCGGGCGGCAGCTCCGGCGGCTCCGCCGCAGCCGTCGCCGCGCGCCTGGCGCCGGTGGCCACCGCCACCGACACCGGCGGCTCCATCCGCCAGCCGGCCAGCCACTGCGGCGTCACCGGCATCAAGCCGACCTATGGCGTGGTGTCCCGCTATGGCATGGTGGCTTTCGCTTCCTCGCTGGACCAGGGCGGCCCGATCGCCCAAACCGCCGAGGACTGCGCGCTGATGCTGAACGTGATGGCCGGCTTCGACGCGCGCGACTCCACCAGCCTGGAGCGCGCCCGCGAAGACTACACCCGCGATCTGAACCAGTCGCTGGCGGGCCTGAAGGTGGGCCTGCCGCGCGAGTACTTCGCCGCCGGCTTGGATGCAGACGTCGCCCGCGCGGTCGATAACGCCGTGAGCGAACTGAAGAAGCTGGGCGCGGAGGCAGTGGAAATCAGCCTGCCGAACACCGAGCTGTCCATCCCGGCCTACTATGTGATCGCCCCGGCCGAGGCTTCCACCAACCTGTCCCGCTACGACGGCGTCCGTTACGGCCATCGCGCCAAGGACTACAAGGACTTGGTGGAGATGTACGAAAAGACCCGCGCCGAAGGTTTCGGCGACGAGGTCAAGCGCCGCATCCTGGTGGGCAGCTACGTGCTGAGCCACGGTTACTACGATGCCTACTACATCAAGGCGCAGAAGATCCGCCGCCTGATCGCCAACGATTTCAAGGCCGCCTTCGCGCAGTGCGACGTGATCCTGGGGCCGGTGGCGCCGACCGCCGCCTTCGATTTGGGCCAGCTGTCGTCCGATCCGGTGGAGATGTATCTGTCCGATATCTACACGCTGTCGGTGAATCTGGCCGGCCTGCCCGGCATGAGCGTGCCGGCCGGCTTCGCCGCCAACGGCCGCCCGATCGGCCTGCAGATCATCGGCAACTACTTTGCCGAAGCCAAGATGCTGAACGTGGCGCATCAGTTCCAGCAGGCGACTGACTGGCACGCCAAGGCACCGGCGCTGTAATTCAAACCGATTTCGCCACGAAATCCGCGAAAGGACACGAAGTCATTTGGGAACGGAGCTGGATTCGCTGAAGTTTGCCGTTCGTGTTTTTCGTGGGCTTCGTGGCCAATATTGCTTTTAAAGGATTTTCCAACCATGAAATGGGAAGTCGTAATCGGTATCGAGGTGCACGTGCAGCTCAATACCGCCTCCAAGATTTTCTCCGGCGCCAGCACCGCCTTCGGCGCCGAACCGAACACCCAGGCTTCCGCGGTGGAGCTGGCGCTGCCCGGCGTGCTGCCGGTGCTGAACCGCGCCGTGGTGGACAAGGCCATCCGCCTGGGTCTGGCGCTGGACGCCAAGATCAACCAGAAGAACGTGTTCGCCCGCAAGAACTACTTCTACCCGGACCTTCCCAAGGGCTATCAGATCAGCCAGATGGAGCTGCCTATCGTCGAGCACGGCCGGCTGAAGATTCTTGTCGGCGATCAGGAAAAGATCATCGGCGTGACGCGCGCCCACATGGAAGAAGACGCCGGCAAGAGCCTGCATGAAGATTTCCATGGCCTGTCCGGCATCGACCTGAACCGTGCCGGCACCCCGCTCTTGGAAGTGGTGTCCGAGCCGGACATGCGCTCGGTCGACGAGGCGCTGGCCTACGTCAAAGCGCTGTACACCCTGGTGACCTGGCTGGGCATCTGCGACGGCAATATGCAGGAAGGCAGCTTCCGCATGGATGTGAACGTGTCGGTGCGCCCGGAGGGGCAGAAGGAATTCGGCACCCGCCGCGAGATCAAGAACCTCAACTCCTTCCGCTTCCTGGAGCAGGCCGCCAAGTACGAGATCCAGTGGCAGATCGACACCCTGGAAGACGGCGGCAAGGTGCAGCAGGCCACCGTGCTGTTCGACCCGGATACCGGCGAGACCCGCATGATGCGCAGCAAGGAAGACGCGCACGACTATCGCTACTTCCCGGACCCGGACCTGCTGCCGGTGCGCATCTCCGACGAGCAGATCGCCCGCATTCGGGACGAGATGCCGGAGCTGCCGGGCGCGATGCAGACCCGCTTCGTGGAAAGCTACGGCGTGTCGGCCTATGACGCGGCGCTGTTGACCGGGAGCCTGGCGCAGGCCCAGTACTTCGAGGCGGTGGCCAAAGCTTCCGGCCACGGCAAGCTGGCCGCCAATTGGATCAATGGCGAAATCGCCGCCCGCCTGAACCGCGACGGCAAGGACATCGCCGATTGCCCGATCTCGGTCGAGCGCTTGTCCGGCCTGATCGCGCGCATCGCCGACAACACCCTGTCCAGCAAGCTGGCAAAGCAGGTGTTCGATGCGCTGTGGGACAGCGATCTGAGCGCTGACGCGATCATCGAGCGCGATGGTTTGAAGCAGGTGTCCGACGTCGGCGCCATCGAGAAGATGGTGGAAGAAGCCATCGCCGCCAACCCGAAGGCGGTGGAAGAGTTCCGCGCCGGCAAGGAAAAGGCGCTGAACGCCCTGGCCGGCCAGGTGATGAAGGCTTCCAAAGGCAAGGCGAATCCGGCGCAGGTGCAGGATATTCTGCGTCAAAAGCTGGCTTGAGCCTTTGTTTGAACAACATGGCGGCTATTTAAGCCGCCATGTTGTTTTTTAAATACAATATGAAAATAGCGCCATTAATTTTGTTATCTTTCTTTAAGATGGCGCTGCGCCAAATACTTCCGCCATTGATTGTTTCCATCATGTTGCATCTCTTTTGATCCGCAATCTTCACGTCCCACTTTTACAGGTGAATTTAAGTCCCTGATTTGTCACGCATTCCATTTTTATACCCTCCTGTAAGTCATTGTCTCAAAAGGCGAATTAGGGAATTCCGATGTTGACCGTGGGGCGGTTCTTTCTTATAGTGGCGAGAAGTGGGGTAAAGTGGGTGAAAGTGGGGCAATTGCCCTCCGGAGCGACGGCTCCGTTTTCTCGGTCAGCGGATTCTTCAAATCATGATTGGTGGCGTCAGCATCTTGTCTCTCGATAGCAAGGGGCGTTTGGCTATTCCGGCCAAACACCGTGAGACGCTGCTGTCCGCTTTCGGCCACAAGCTCATCGTTACCCTCGAATCCCAGGACCACCTCCTGCTGTACCCCGAACCCAATTGGCGCCCGGTCGAGGCCCGTCTGTTGGCCCTGCCCACCGGCAATCCCACCCTGAAACGCTATCAACGACTGGTGCTCGGCCATGCCGAGACGCTGGAAATGGACGCCGCCGGCCGCATCCTGCTGCCGGCCCGCCTGCGCGAACTGACCGCGCTGGACAAAGACGTTGCCCTGGTAGGCATGGGCAACCGCTTCGAACTGTGGAACGCCGAGGAGTGGGACAGCCAGACTGCTGACGCGCTGGCCCTCGATCAGGCCGAATTGGCCCAACACCTTGGAGATTTCACGCTGTGACCACCCCTACCTTCGTGCACCGCACGGTACTGCTGACCGAGGCGGTCGACGCGCTCGCCATCCGCGACGATGGGGTATATGTCGACTGCACCTTCGGCCGCGGAGGCCACAGCCGTCTGATCCTGTCGAAGCTCGGCCCGAACGGCCGCTTGATCGCCTTCGACAAGGACCCGCAAGCCATCGCCGTCGCCGAACAACTGGTGGCGGAAGATGCCCGTTTTAACATTGTCCACAACGGTTTCGAGACGTTGTCGGCGGAGCTGGCCCGCCTTGGCGTGAGCCGCGTCGACGGCGTGCTGATGGATCTGGGCGTGTCCTCGCCGCAAATCGACGACGGCAGCCGCGGTTTCAGCTTCCGCTTCGACGCGCCGCTGGACATGCGCATGGACACCACGCGCGGCATGACCGCCGCCGAGTGGTTGGCAACGGCCGATGAGGCCGATATCAGAGAGGTCATCAAGACTTATGGTGAAGAGCGGTTTGCTCGCAAGATCGCAGCAGCCATTGTTGCGCAACGGGACGAAAGCCCCATCACGACGACCCGTGAGCTCGCTGTGCTCGTTGGGCAAAACGTCCGTACTCGCGAACCGGGTCAAGACCCGGCTACGCGCACCTTCCAGGCGATCCGGATCTTTGTGAACCGCGAGCTGGATGAGCTGAAGGCTGTGCTGCCGCAGGCGGCGCGCCTGCTCGGCGAAGGCGGACGGCTGGCGGTCATCAGCTTCCATTCGCTGGAAGACCGCATCGTCAAGCAATACCTGCGCGACGTCAGCAGCGAGGAAAAGCTGCCGCAGTGGGCGATGGTGCGCGCGGCCGATATGGCCAAGCCGCCGATCGCGCTGGTCGGCAAGGCCATCCGCGCCGGCGACGAGGAGGTGCGGGAAAACCCGCGCGCCCGCAGCGCCATCATGCGCGTGGCCGAGCGCACCGCCGCGCCGTGGCGGGAGGGCGACGCATGAACAAGCTCAACGGCGTGCTGCTGGCGATGGCCGTGTTTTCCGCCTGGTCGGTGGTCACGTCCACCCACGTCTCGCGCAAGCTGTACAGCGACTTGCAGAAGGAAACCAAGTCCGCGCAGCAGCTTGAGGTGGAGTTCGGCCAGTTGCAGCTGGAGCAGAGCACCTGGGGCGCGCACGCCGTGATCGAAAAGGCCGCGTCCACGCGCCTGGGCATGCACACGCCGGATCCGCGCCAGATCCAGGTGATTTCGTCCGGAGGAGGCGTCTGATGCGCGCCGGGTCCAGCTACAGCATCCGCCAGCGTCCCGTGTCGGCGAGTCCGGCTCTGCGCATGACGAGCACGCGCGTGCGTTGCGTGCTGCTGGTGCTGGCCCTGCTGTTCCTGGCGCTGATCGGCCGCGCCATGTATCTGCAGGTGGCGCAGCAGGACTTCCTGCAGGGCCAGGGCGAGGCGCGCTTTCGCCGCGCGATGACCCTGGAGGCCAATCGCGGCGTGATCACGGACCGCAACGGCGAACCGCTGGCGATCAGCTCGCCGGTGCAGACTATCTGGGCCAGCCCGGCCGACATGGAGCCGGTGCCGCCGGCCAAGCTGCGCGAGCTGGCGGCTTTGCTGGAATTGTCGCCGGAAGAGCTGGCGGCCAAGCTGTCCGACCGCAAGAAAGAATTCGTCTACATCAAGCGCCAGATCAGCCCGGAGCTCGCCGACAAGGTGATGGCGCTGGGCATTCCCGGCGTTGCCAAGCAGCAGGAATACCGCCGTTTCTATCCTGCCGGCGAAGTGGTGTCGCACATCATCGGCTTCACCGGGGTGGACGGCAAAGGGCAGGAAGGCGTGGAGCTGGCGCGCGAGAAGATGCTGGCCGGCAAGGACGGCCGCCGCGTGGTGCTGAAGGATAGGCGCGGCCACATCATCGAAGATGTCGCCGCCATCGAGCCGCCGCGCGACGGCCAGAAGCTGGCCCTGGCGGTGGATCACCGCATCCAGTATCTGGCTTACCGCGAGATCAAGGCCGCGGTAGAAGAAAACAAGGCCAAGGCGGGCAGCGTGGTGGTGCTGGATGCCAAGACCGGCGAGCTGCTGGCGCTGGCCAATTACCCGTCGTTCAACCCGAATAACCGCACCGGGGTCACGCCGGAAATGATGCGCAACCGCGGCGTGATCGACCTGTTCGAGCCGGGCTCCACCATGAAGCCGCTGTCGATCTCGCTGGCGCTGGAGCATGGCAAGGCCAAGGTCAACACGGTATTGGACACCCATAGCTACACGATAGGACCGGCGGTCATCCGCGACGTGTCGCCGCAGTCCAGTCTGGACATCCTGGGCATCATCCAGAAATCGTCCAACGTCGGCACCAGCAAGCTGGCGCTGATGAGCAGTCCGGAAGACTTCTGGAAGCACTACGACGCGCTGGGCTTTGGCCGCGCACCGAATACCGGTTTTCCCGGCGAGGCGGCCGGCCGCCTGCGCGACTGGCACAAGTGGCGGCCGATTGAGCAGGCCACCATGTCTTTCGGCTATGGCGTATCGGTCAGCCTGATCCAGATGGCGCGCGCCTACACCATTTTCGCCAACGATGGCGTGATGTTGCCGATCTCCTTGTACCGGACGGCGACGCCGATGCCGGGCAAGCGGGTGATCAGCGAGAAAATCGCGCACGAGATGCGCGATCTGTTGATCGCCAACAGCCAGCCCGGCGGCGGCGCCGTCGGCGGCCGCATCATCGGCTACAGCATAGGCGGCAAAAGCGGCACCGCGCGCAAGCTGGAGGGCCGCAGCTATGTGGCCAACAAGCACCGCGCGCTGTTCATGGGATTCGCGCCGGGCCATGCGCCCAAGGTCATCGTGGCGGTGATGATAGATGAACCGTCAGCAGGCAAATACTACGGCGGCGCAGTGTCGGCGCCGGTGTTCTCCAAGGTGGCGGGCGGCGCGTTGCGGGTATTGAATATCGCGCCGGACGAGCCATCCAACAACACTTTATTGCCGGAATCGACGCCGGTTCCGGTGGACTTCTAAGATCATGAAGAGCCGTTTGACTCCGCTGCCGGATTGGAATCCGGCCTTGTTGCAACAGCTGAGCCTCCCGATCAAACGGGTGGAGGCCGACAGCCGCCGCGTGCTGCCAGGCGATGTCTTCCTCGCCTGCCGCGGCGAGTATACCGACGGCCGCGATTTCATCGCCGCCGCGTTGGAGAAGGGTGCAGCCGCCGTGCTGTGGGACGACGCCGACGGCTTTGCCTGGAACCCGGCCTGGCAGGTGCCCAACCTGGCCGTGCCCAATCTGCGCGAGCGCGCCGGCATTGTAGCGGCCCACGTCTTGGGGCTGCCGTCGCGCGACCTGACCGTAGTCGGCATCACCGGCACCAACGGCAAGACCTCCATTTCGCACTGGCTGGCGCAGGCGTTTTCGCTGCTGGGCCAGAAGGCCGCGCTGATCGGCACCGTAGGCAATGGTTTCTACGGCCAGTTGACCGAAACCACCCACACCACGCCGGACCCGGTGACGGTGCAGCAGAAGCTGGCCGAATACCGCCGCCAGGGCGCGGATGTGGTGACCATGGAAGTGTCCAGCCATGGCCTGGACCAGTGTCGCGTCAACGGTGTCGAGTTCGCCACCGCGGTGTTCACCAATCTGACCCGCGATCATCTGGACTACCACGGTTCGATGGAAGCTTACGGCGCCTCCAAGAAGAAGCTGTTCTTCTGGGAGGGCCTGAAGCACGCGGTGATCAACGCCGACGACGCTTTCGGCCGCCAACTGGCCGCCGAGATCGATCCTCGGCAAACCCAAGTGCTGACCTATGGCCTGGAGCAGGGCGATGTGCGTCCGCTGGCGCTGGCCGCCACGCTGGAAGGCCTGCAGCTGACCGTCACCACGCCGTGGGGCGTGGTCGACGTGCGCACCGGCCTGGTGGGCCGTTTCAACGCCGCCAATCTGCTGGCCTGTCTGGCCACGCTGTGCGTCAACGGCGTCAGCCTGCAGGACGCCGCCGCCGTGATGGCGCGCATCCAGCCGGCGCGCGGCCGCATGCAAAGCATAGGCGGCACCCATGAGCCGCTGGTGGTGATCGATTACGCGCACACGCCGGACGCGCTGGAGAAGGCGCTGGCTACGCTGTCGGAGATCCGCCCGACCGGCGGCCGGCTGTTCTGCGTATTCGGCTGCGGCGGCGACCGCGATCCGGGCAAGCGCCCGATGATGGGCGCCATCGCCGAGCAATACGCCGATGTGGCGGTGCTGACCAGCGACAACCCGCGCAGCGAGGACCCGCAGGCCATCATCCGCGATGTGCTGGCAGGCATGGCGGCAGGCAAGGCCCATGTCGAAGCCGACCGCGAAGCCGCCATCCACTGGGCGGTGGCGCAGGCCAAGGTCGGCGACGTGGTGCTGGTGGCCGGCAAAGGCCACGAGGAATATCAGGACATCGCCGGCGTCAAGCGGCCGTTCTCCGACTTCCGCGTGGCGGAAGAGGCGTTGACCGCTTGGGGAGCGCAGCCATGATGACGCTGAGCCAAGCCGCCGCTTTCGCCCAAGGCCGCCTGCTCGGCGCCGATGGCGAAGTGCGCCGCGTGATCACCGACAGCCGCCTGGCGCAGCCCGGTGACTTGTTCGTCGCGCTGAAGGGCGAGCGCTTCGATGCGCATGATTTCGTCGCCGAGGTGACGGCCAAGGGCGCCGCCGCGCTGGTGCGCGACGGCTTTGAACTACCCGGCGCCAGCCTGATCCAGGCTGGAGACGACACCCGCTTGGCCCTGGGCCGCCTGGCCGCCGGCTGGCGCGAGACGCAGCCGGCCGTGCGCATCGGCGTCACCGGCTCCAACGGCAAGACCACGGTCAAGGAGATGCTGGCCGCGATTCTGCGCGCCCACGCCGGCGACGACGCCGTGCTGGCCACCGCCGGCAACTTCAACAACGACATCGGCCTGCCGCTGACGCTGCTGCAACTGAAGCCGCAACACCGTTACGCCGTGATCGAGATGGGCATGAACCATCACGGCGAGCTGCGCTACCTGACCGGGCTGACCCGGCCGCGGGTGGCGCTGGTCAACAACGCCATGCGCGCGCACTTCGGCCATTTCGGCTCCACCGAAGAGGTGGCCCGCGCCAAGGCGGAAATTTTTGAAGGGCTGGCCGACGACGGCGTGGCCGTGGTCAACGCCGACGACGCCAATCTGGCGCTGTTCCGCCGCGCCGCCGATGGCCATCGCCAGCTGAGTTTCGGCCTGGCGGCCGCCGCCGACGTGACGGCGCGCGATGCGCAGTGCTCCGCGCTGGAGAGCTGTTTCATTTTGCATAGCCCGGCCGGCGAAATCGCCATTTCCTTGCCGGCGCCGGGCGAGCACAACGTGCGCAACGCCCTGGCCGCGGCGGCGGTGGCGTTGGCGCTGGATGTGCCGCTGGCAGCCATCGCCCGCGGCCTGGCCGCGTTCGGCGGCGCCAAGGGCCGGCTGCAGGTCAAGCAAAGTCCGCGCGGTCTGACCGTGATCGACGACAGCTACAACGCCAATCCGGATTCGATGAAGGCCGGCATCGACGTGCTGGCCGGCTTGCCTGGCCCGCGCTGTTTCGTGATGGGCGATATCGGCGAACTGGGCGATGCCGCCCCCGAGCTGCACGCCGAAGTCGGCGCCCACGCCCGCGCGCGCGGCATCGAGCAGTTGTTCGCGCTGGGCGAGATGTCTCGCCGCGCCGTGACTGCGTTTGGCGGCGCGGGGCAAGGATTTGATTCGATTGACGAGTTGTTGGAGTGCCTGGATAGCCAGCTGGCGTCGGGTACCGCCGTTCTGGTCAAAGGTTCGCGCTTCATGCGCATGGAACGGGTGGTGGAACACCTGATGCAAGCAAAGAAAGAGGGAGTATAAGGTGCTGCTTTGGCTGGCTGATCTGTTGGGCTCGCATATCCGGGCCTTCAATGTCTTCAACTACATCACGCTGCGCGCGGTGATGGCGGCGCTGACTTCGTTGACGATTTCCCTGTTGATGGGGCCGTGGGTCATCCGCAAACTGACTGAGCTGAAAGTCGGCCAGGCGGTGCGCAACGACGGCCCGCAGTCGCATCTGGTCAAGGCCGGCACGCCGACCATGGGCGGCTCGCTGATTCTGCTGTCCATCACTTTGACCACGCTGCTGTGGTCGGACCTGTCCAACAAATACGTGTGGCTGCTGCTGGCGGTGATGCTGGGCACCGGCGCGCTGGGCTTTTACGACGACTGGCGCAAGGTGGTGTACAAGGACCCGAAAGGCGTGTCCGCCAAGTTCAAGATGGTCTGGCAATCAGCCATCGCCATCGGCGCCGGCGTGTTCCTGATCGCCACCGCCAAGCTGCCGGCGTCCACCGAGTTCATCGTGCCGTTTGTGAAAAGCGTGGCTTATCCGCTGGGCGCGGTGGGTTTCTGCGTGCTGACCTATCTGGTGATTGTCGGCACCTCCAATGCGGTCAATCTGACCGACGGCCTGGACGGCCTGGCGGCGCTGCCCACCGTGCTGGTGGCGGCCGGCTTGTCGATTTTCGCCTATGTCGCCGGCCACGCGGTGTTCTCCAAGTATCTGGGCGTGCCCTTCATTCCCGGCGCGCATGAGGTGGTGGTGTTCTGCGCGGCGATGTGCGGCGCCTGTCTCGGTTTCTTGTGGTTCAACGCCTACCCGGCCCAGGTGTTCATGGGCGATGTCGGCGCGCTGGCGCTGGGCGCCGCCTTGGGCACGGTGGCCGTGATCGTGCGGCAGGAAGTGGTGCTGTTCATCATGGGCGGCCTGTTCGTGATGGAGGCGCTGTCGGTGATGATCCAGGTCGGCTCGTTCAAGCTGACCGGCAAGCGCGTGTTCCGCATGGCGCCGCTGCACCACCACTACGAATTGAAGGGCTGGAAGGAAACGCAGGTGGTGGTTCGCTTCTGGATCATCACCATGATGCTGGTGCTGATCGGCCTGTCGACGCTGAAGCTGCGCTGAGGATATGGGAATGGATTACGCCAATCGACAAGCGACGGTAGTGGGACTGGGAGGCTCGGGCCTGGCGGCCGCGCGCTACCTGGCGGCCCACGGCGTGCGCGTGCGCGTGGCGGACGCCAAGCCGTCTGCCGAGCGGCTGGCCGAGCTGGAGCGCCATCTGCCGGGCACCGAGGTGATCAGCGGCGTATTCGACGAACGCACTTTCGCCGGCGCCGACCTGTTGGTGGTCAGCCCCGGCGTGCCGTTGGCCAATCCGGCCATCGCCGCCTTTCGCCGCAACGGCGGAGAGGTGGTGGGCGATATCGAGATGCTGGCGCGGGCGATCCAGGGCGATGGCAGCAAGGTGATCGCCATCACCGGCTCCAACGGCAAGACCACCGTCACCAGCCTGGTCGGCCACCTGTGCCAGATGGCAGGGCTCGACACCGTCGTCGCCGGCAATATCGGCCTGGCGGTGCTGGAGGCGCAACTGGAGCGGGAGCGGAGCGGCAAGCGTCCGGACGTGTGGGTGCTGGAGCTGTCCAGCTTCCAGCTCGAATCGACCTACAGCCTGCAAGCCGACGCCGCCACCGTGCTGAACATTTCCGAGGACCACCTCGACCGTTACCACGATTTGCTGGACTACGCCCATGCCAAGACCCAGGTGTTCCACGGCCAGGGCTTGCAGGTGCTGAACCGCGACGACGCGCTGGTGCGCGCCATGGCGCGCCCGGGCCGCCCGGTGAAGTGGTTTTCGCGCGCCGGCGACGCCGATTACGCCCTGCTGAATGAAGGCGGCCGCCA
Source organism: Chromobacterium sp. ASV23 (assembly GCF_016428945.1). Classification (NCBI taxonomy): domain Bacteria; kingdom Pseudomonadati; phylum Pseudomonadota; class Betaproteobacteria; order Neisseriales; family Chromobacteriaceae; genus Chromobacterium; species Chromobacterium sp. ASV23. The sequence continues at coordinate 4,203 of NZ_JAELTR010000045.1, read as the reverse complement.
TTGGCTCAGCGTTGCCGGCGAAAAAGTATTCGACTGCGCCGACATGCAGCTGCAAGGCCTGCACAATGCAGCCAACGCGCTGGCCGCGCTGGCGCTGTGCCAGGGCATAGGCCTGCCGCTGGACAAGCTGCTGGATGGGCTGAAAACCTTCCGCGGGCTGGCCCATCGCGTCGAGCTGGTAGACGAATTCGGCGGCGTCGCGTTTATCGATGATTCCAAGGGGACGAATGTCGGCGCCACCGAGGCGGCGCTGTCCGGCATGACGCGGCCGGTGGTGCTGCTCGCCGGCGGCGACGGCAAGGGCCAGGACTTCGCGCCGCTGAAGCCGGCCTGCCGGCGCATCGCGCGCGCCGTGCTGCTGATCGGCCGCGACGCCGGCAAGATCGAGGCCGCGCTGGCCGGCAGCGGCATCGCGCTGGAGCGCTTCGACACGCTGGAGGCGGCGACGCGCCGCGCGGCGGACTTGGCGCAGCCGGGCGATGTGGTGCTGCTGTCGCCGGCTTGCGCCAGCCTGGACATGTTCAAAAACTACGCGCACCGCGCTCAGGTGTTCATCGACACCGTGGCGGCGGTGAAGGCGGAACGGACATGATCCGCAACCCGGCGCGCCGCTACACGGCGATCACCCCGCTGGACGAGGCGCTGGCCTGGGCGCTGGCGCTGCTGTTGTCGATCAGCCTGGTGATGGTGTATTCGGCGTCCATCGCGTATGCGGAGGCCGACGCGGCGACGCAGAACCGCTACTTCTACCTGATCCGCCACATCGTGTTCATGGTGATCGGGCTGTCTGTGGCTTATGCCGCGTTCCAGGTGCCGACGGCGTTCTGGCAGAAGTATTCGGGAAAGATTTTCCTGATTGGGCTGGTGATGCTGGTGCTGGTGCTGATCCCCGGCATCGGCAAGGTGGTCAATGGTTCGCGGCGCTGGATCAACCTGTTTGTGCTGAACCTGCAGCCGTCGGAGGTGATGAAGTTCGCCACCGTGTTGTACGCGGCCGATTACACGGTGCGCAAGACGCACCTGATGCACAGCCTCAAGGAGGGTTTCGCGCCTATGTTCGCCGCCATGGTGGTGGTGGCCTTCCTGCTGCTGCGCGAGCCGGACTTCGGCGCTTTGATGGTGGTGATGTCCATCGCCATGGGCCTGTTATTCCTTGGCGGCATCAATATGCGCATCTTCAGCGGGCTGGCGCTCATGGCCATCGTCGCCATCGTGCTGCTGATCGTGTCGTCGCCGTACCGCTTGAAGCGGGTGCTGGGCTTCATGGACCCGTGGGATGACCCGTATGGCAAGGGTTATCAGCTGTCTCACTCGCTGATCGCCATCGGCCGCGGCGAATGGTTCGGCGTTGGCCTGGGCGGCAGCATCGAGAAGCTGTTCTACCTGCCGGAGGCGCATACCGACTTCATCCTGGCGGTGATCGCCGAGGAGTTCGGCTTCGCCGGCATCTGCGTGCTGATCGGCCTGTATGCCTGGATCGTGCGCCGCGCTTTTCACATCGGCGTGGAGTCGAAAAAGCTGGAGCGCTACTACCAGGCGCTGGTGGCGCAGGGCATGGGCATCTGGTTGGGCATCCAGGTGTTTTTCAATATCGGCGTGAACATGGGTTTGCTGCCGACCAAGGGCCTGACGCTGCCGCTGATGTCATTCGGCGGTTCGGCGATGTTGATGAATTTGATCGCGATGGCGGTGCTGTTGCGGGTTGATTATGAAAACCGAAGGATTATGCGGGGCTATAAGGTTTAGCCCTGCATTAAGGAAAGGCGGTAAGCCTTTCCAGGCGCATTGGCGCCGTCTCCTTCGGTTTCTGCGAGCCCGAAAGGCGAAGCTAAAAACGACGCATCATGCGGGGCTACAAGGTGTAGGGCGGAAGCCCGGCTGAGCCGGGCGTTCCGCCGACAAGCGGTGCAATTTTGAGATGAATGGCGGAACGCCCTTTGGGCTTCCGCCCTACGGAAGAAGAAGGTAAATGGCGAATCGAACGGTCATGGTGATGGCGGCAGGCACGGGTGGACACATCGTCCCCGGCATCGCCGTGGCCAAGGAACTGCAACAGCGCGGCTGGAAGGTGGTATGGCTGGGCACTCGCCGCGGCATGGAAAACAAGCTGGTGCCGCCGACCGGCATCCCGCTGGAGCGGCTGAATTTCCATGGCGTGCGCGGCAAGGGTTTATTGGGCTCGCTGAAAGGCGCCTTGCAGCTGGTGGGCGCGTTCTTCAAGAGCGGCGCGCTGATCTTCCGCCATCGCCCGGACGTGGTGCTGGGCATGGGCGGCTATGTCTGCCTGCCTGGCGGGGTGATGACCGGCCTGCTGTGGAAGCCGCTGGTGCTGGTCAATGCCGACGCCAGCCTGCTGCTCAGCAATCGGGCGCTGCTGCCGTTTGCCAAGAAGCTGGTGTGCGGCTTCGACGGCAGCGCCGCGCGTTCGCCCAAGGCGCTGGTCACCGGCAATCCGGTGCGGCGCGAGATCGAAGCCATCGCGGCGCCGGCGGAGCGCTTCGCCGGCCGCAGCGGCCCGCTGAAGGTGCTGGTGGTGGGCGGCAGCCTGGGCGCCCGGATTTTGAATGAAACCCTGCCGCAGGCGATGGCCATGCTGCCGGCGGAGCGGCAGCCGCAGCTGACGCATCAAACCGGCGAGGCCAATTTCGCCGCCGTCGAGGCAGCCTATCAGGCCGCAGGCCTGAGCGAGCAAGTGGAGTTGCTGCCCTTTGTCGACGACATGCCCAAGCGGCTGGCCGAGTGCGATCTGGTGATTTGCCGCGCCGGGGCCATCACGGTCAGCGAGCTGTGCGCCGCCGGCGTGCCCAGCGTGCTGGTGCCGCTGGTGGTGTCCACCACCAGCCATCAGCGCGACAACGCCGAGTGGATGGCTCAAGCGGGCGCGGCCTGGCATTTGCCGCAAACAGAATTGAACGCCGACAAGCTTGCCAGCTTGTTGGCGCAGCTGGACAGAGACCAACTGCTGGAAAAGGCCGAGCGCGCGCGCGCGCTGGCCCGTTCCGGCGCGGCCGGCCGAGTGGCCGCGCTGTGCCAGCAGTTGGCCGGGGATAGACCGGACGCCGCAGAAGCGTCCCAGTAGAGACATACAGACATGAAACACAGGGTCAAACATATACATTTCGTCGGCATCGGCGGCGTCGGCATGTGCGGCATCGCCGAGGTGCTGCACGGTCTGGGCTATACCGTGTCCGGCTCGGACATGGCCGACGGGGCCACCACCAAGCGGCTGGCGGCGGAAGGCGTGCGCGTATTCTTTGGCCACGACGCCACCTATATCCAAGGCGCCGACGTGGTGGTGACCTCCACCGCGGTGAAGGCGGACAACCCGGAAGTGCTGGCCGCGCGCGACAAGCGCATCCCGGTGATCCCGCGGGCGATGATGCTGGCCGAGCTGATGCGCTTCAAGCAGGGCATCGCCATCGCCGGCACCCACGGCAAGACCACCACCACCAGCCTGACCGCGTCGGTGCTGGGCGCCGCCGGCCTGGACCCGACCTTCGTCATCGGCGGCAAGCTGACCGCCGCCGGCACCAATGCCAAGCTCGGTTCCGGCGAGTTCCTGGTGGCGGAAGCGGACGAATCGGACGCCTCCTTCCTGCACCTGTCCCCGGTGATGGCGGTGGTGACCAATATCGACGCCGACCACATGGACACCTATGGCCACAGCTTCGACAAGCTGAAGCAGGCCTTCGTCGATTTCCTGCAGCGCATGCCGTTCTACGGCCGCGCCGTGCTGTGCGTGGACGATCCCAACGTGCGCGAGATCAAGGACCGCATCACCAAGCCAGTGACCACCTATGGTCTGGACGATTCGGCCGACATCTACGCCGAAAACGTGCGCGCCTCGGCCGGGCAGATGCATTTCGACGTGGTGGTGAAGAACGGCACCCTCACCCGCTTCTCGGTGGTATTGAATTTCCCGGGCCGCCACAACGTGCTGAACGCGCTGTCCGCCATCGCCATCGGCCTGGAATGCGGTGCCAGCATTGAGGCCATTCAGCAAGGGTTGGCCGAGTTCGCCGGCGTGGGCCGCCGTTTCCAGCGTTATGGCGAGGTGAAAGCCAAGGATGGCGGCAGCTTCACTCTGATCGACGACTACGGCCACCACCCGGTGGAAATGGCCGCCACGCTGGCCGCGGTGCGCGGCGCCTTCCCGGACCGCCGGTTGCTGCTGGCCTTCCAGCCGCATCGTTACACCCGCAC
>NZ_JAELTR010000044.1:0-34392 GCF_016428945.1 Chromobacterium sp. ASV23 | reverse complement strand
CATATAGATTTTGGCGATAAACAAGCCGAAGAAGTCTGATTTCATCCGGATGCTTAAGTTGGTCAATTATAAAAGCCTTGCGACCCTCCCCAAAATCATCCTCATGAGAACTGGCAAGCCTAATTCGACCTATTTTATTAATAGCATATTCAGCTAAGACTTCAGTTTTATAGGCTTTGCGCAGATTATTACCTGCTGTCTGATACTTGAAATAACGATTGCTGCCAGCATCAGAGCCAATGTTTATTGTTCCATTTTGTATGCATTGATTTATAAAATCGCTAATCTTAATCGTATGAACTTCATAATTCTGTGCGCTTAACTTTTCTCGAAGTTGGCTTGCAATTGCTGGCAAGCCAGATCCAACAGGTCCCATAAGTGCAACTACTAGATCATGTGACTCTCGGTCCAAAAGAATCTTAGAAGAAGATGATGAACGTTCAATCTTTTCGAATCTAATTACTTTAGCTGGCTCTGCCATTTCGATTCCAGTCCTAATGAATTGCATCTATTAATAACAAAAGACCTAGATTTTAAATCAATGAATTATGGCGTTGGAGACATGCACAACGACATACTACCCCCCCCAGCCCACGAACGATGCATCGAACAGACGCCCAGCCTACAGGTTAAAATTAGTCCCCAAGTGATGAGGGAATCCTGAAGACACCCACCACCAAAGCACCTTTATCAAATAGAAGCTATTCATACTATAGGTGAACGTCATCCATGGGGAAATGGTAATATCACACCATTGGAAATGTTAGTTATCTACAGATGCCTGGTTAAGTAGCGATGCTTATCCTAGATTCCTCCTTTACACGCTATGCCGTTTTCGTTCTTAGTGTATGCTTGATCAAGAAATGGAGTTGTTTCAACCTATTAATCCTTTAGAAATCTTCGTGCGAAGAATCAATATAGATCAATATCTTATGCGAAACTTTGTACAATATTTAGCTGCCGGAGTAATAGCATATAATAAATGGCCTCAAACTTGGAGGCCATCCTTCTTACAGCATACCCCAGATATGCATGGCAATAGCCGTACTAGGATGAAGCGCTCTTGCGGGGTCTGCAACCTACAAGTACGACAATTGGGTAGGGCGGAAGCCCCAGGTATATCGAGGCGTTCCGCCGGTGGCCATGTCGACAATCGAACCAGCAGTCTTCATGGTTCACATGTGCTGAGCCAGCCATAAAAAAGCGGCCACTAAGCCGCTCTTGACTAATGTTTAAAATAAAAAGTGCATTTTAAACATCTATATTGCGTGCGATCAAAGCATTGCCTTCGATGAACTGTCTGCGCGGCTCCACCTCGTCGCCCATCAGGGTGGTGAACACGTCGTCGGCGCCCATCACGTCTTCGATGCGCACCTTCAACAGGCGGCGCACGGCTGGGTCCATGGTGGTTTCCCACAGTTGTTCCGGGTTCATCTCGCCCAGGCCTTTGTAGCGCTGGATGTTCATGCCCTTTTTCACTTCGGCTAGCAGCCAGTCTAGCGCTTCGCCAAACTCGTTGACTGGCTTGACGGTTTCGCCGCGCTTAACGTGGGCGCCTTCGCGCAGCAGGCCGCCCAGCAGGCTGCCGGTTTTCTTCAGCTCTGCGTAGTCGCCGCTGTCCAGGAAGTTCTGGTCCAGCACCGTCACCAGCACGTTGCCGTGCAGTTTGCGGATGATCTTGATCAGGTGGCCGTCGTTCTTTTCGTCGCGCAGCAGTTGCAGGTCGATGGTTTCGGCCGGCAGGTGCTTGGAGAGCTCGGCCACAGTGTGGTCTGCCTGTTGTTGGCTTTCCAGCGACAGCGGGCCGGTTTTGAGCATGGCTTCCAGCACCAGCGGGTCGATCACGCGGCTTTCGCGTTCCATCACCGCGCGGGCCAGCAGGAACTGGCGGGCGATTTCGCCCAGGGTTTCGCCGGACAGCGGGGCGGCGCCTTCGGCCGGGATCAGTTCGGCTTTTTCCAATGCCAGCTGCAGCAGGTATTGGTTGAGTTCGCCGTCGTCTTTCAGATAGCGTTCCTGCTTGCCGTGCTTGGCCTTGTACAGCGGCGGCTGGGCGATGTAGATGTGGCCGCGCTCTACCAACTCGGTCATCTGGCGGTAGAAGAAGGTGAGCAGCAGGGTGCGGATGTGCGCGCCGTCCACGTCGGCGTCGGTCATGATGATGATGCGGTGGTAGCGCAGCTTGTCCGGGTTGTATTCGTCCTTGCCGATGCCGCAGCCCATGGCGGTGATCAGGGTGGCCACTTCCTGGCTTTGCAGCATTTTGTCGAAGCGGGCGCGTTCCACGTTGAGGATCTTGCCCTTCAGCGGCAGGATGGCCTGGAACTTGCGGTCGCGGCCTTGCTTGGCGGAGCCGCCGGCGGAGTCGCCCTCCACCAGGTACAGTTCGCACAGGCTGGGGTCTTTTTCCTGGCAGTCCGCCAGCTTGCCGGGCAGGCCCAGGCCGTCCATCACGCCTTTGCGGCGGGTGATTTCGCGGGCCTTGCGCGCGGCTTCGCGGGCGCGGGCGGCTTCCACGATCTTGCCGCAGATGATCTTGGCGTCGTTGGGGTTTTCCAGCAGGTAGGTTTTCAGCGCTTCACTGATTACTTCGTTGACTACCGGGCCGATTTCGCCGGACACCAGTTTGTCTTTGGTCTGGCTGGAGAACTTGGGGTCCGGCAGCTTGACGGACAGCACGCAGGTGAGGCCTTCGCGCATGTCGTCGCCGGTGGTGTCCACCTTGGCCTTCTTGGCTACTTCGCTCTCTTCGATAAACTGGTTCAGCGTGCGGGTCATCACCTGGCGCAGCGCGGTCATGTGGGTGCCGCCGTCGCGCTGGGGGATGTTGTTGGTGAAGCACTGGACGTTCTCTTGATAGGAGTCGTTCCACTGCATGGCCACTTCCACGCTCATGCCGTCTTTTTCGCCAAAACCGTAAAACACCTTGGGGTGCAGCACGTTCTTGTTGCGGTTCATGTATTCCACAAAGCCGGCCACGCCGCCGGAGAAGGCGAAGTTTTCTTCCTTGCCGGTGCGTTTGTCCAGCAGCTGGATGCCCACGCCTTGGTTCAGGAAGGACAGTTCGCGGATGCGCTTGGCCAGGATGTCAAAGTGGTATTCGATGTGGCCGAAGGTGTCCACGCTGGCAAAGAAGGTGACTTCCGTGCCGCGGTGGCTGGTATGGCCGGTGACGGTGAGCGGGGCCACGGCGTCGCCGCGGCGGAATTCCATCTCGTGCACCTTGCCGTCGCGCCAGATCTTGAGCTTCAGCCAGTCGGACAGCGCGTTGACCACGGATACGCCCACGCCGTGCAGGCCGCCGGAGATCTTGTAGCTGTTGCTGTCGAACTTGCCGCCTGCGTGCAGGATGGTCATGATCACTTCCGCCGCGGAGCGTCCTTCTTCCGGGTGGATGTCGGTGGGGATGCCGCGGCCGTTGTCTTCCACGGAAACGGAGTTGTCCGGATTGATGGTGACCTTGATGGTGTCGGCATGGCCGGCCAGCGCTTCGTCAATGGCGTTGTCCAGCACTTCAAACACCATGTGGTGCAGGCCGGTGCCATCGGAGGTATCGCCAATATACATGCCGGGGCGCTTGCGCACCGCATCCAGGCCTTTAAGCACCTTGATACTGTCCGCGCCGTATTCTTGTTCGCTCATACTCACACTTTCCATATGGCCGCGCCGCCGGGGTGAAACAGGCTGCGTGGCCGGTCATTCTTAAATCCGGGAGGCGGCGCTAGGCCGCCCGCTGACTCCGTTTGCTGCGTCAGATGCGCATCGGCATCACGATGTACTTGAAGTTGCTGACATCCGGAATGGTGAACAACGCGCTGCGGATGGAGTCGCCAAACGCCAGCTGCAGGGTTTCCGCCGGCAGGTTGGTCAGCACGTCCAGCAGGTAGTTGATGTTGAAGCCAATCTCCAGGCCATCGCCCTGGAAGGCGATTTCCAGTTCTTCCTCGGCTTCTTCCTGTTCGCTGTTGGTGCACAGGATGGACATCTTGCCGGGTGCCAGCACCAGGCGCACGCCGCGGAATTTCTCGTTGGCCAGAATGGCGGCGCGCTGCAGCGCGTGCAGGAATTCCAGGCGTTCGATCAGGAAGATCTTGTCGTTGTCCAGCGGGATGACGCGGTTATAGTCCGGGAACTTGCCGTCCACTACTTTGCTGATGATGACGGTGGCGCCAAAGCTGAAGCGCACCTGGTTGGCCAGCACTTCAATCTTGATTTCGTCGTCGCTGTCTTGCAGCAGCTTGTACAGCTCGATGATGGTCTTGCGCGGCAGGATCACCTCGGCCTTGGGCAGGGTGGCGGTGACGTCGGCGCTGGCAAAGGCCAGGCGGTGGCCGTCGGTGGCCACCAGGCGCACTTGGTTGCCGTCGGTCTGCATCAGCAGGCCGTTGAGGTAGTAGCGGATGTCCTGCACGGCCATGGCGTACTGCACCTGGGAGATCAGGCGCTTGAGTTCGCGCTGACTCAGGCTGAAGCTGGCGTCGGAGGCGGTGCCCACGGACAGCAGCGGGAAGTCTTCCGCCGGCAGGGTTTGCAGGTTGAAACGGCTCTTGCCGGCCTTCAGGGTGAGGCGGCCGCCGTCCAGCTGCTCCAGCGTCACCGTGGTATTGCCAGGAATGGCGCGCAGGATGTCCTGCAGCTTCTTGGCGGAGGTGGTGAGGCGGAAGTCTTCGCCCGGCAGCTCGTCGCTGCTGGCGGTGGTGATCTGGATTTCCAGGTCGGTGGCCAGGAATCCAACCTGTCCGCCCTTCTTCTCGATCAGGACGTTGGACAGAATCGGCAGCGTGTGGCGACGCTCGACAATGCCGGTAACTGCCAGCAGGGGCTTGAGCAGGGCATCGCGTTCGGCTTGCAGGATCAGCATGTGGCGGGCTCCCAGTAGATGGTGAAGAGTCGTTTCATGGTTCGATTAATTGCGCAGCATCGCGAGCAGCGCTTCGTAGTCGTGCGCGATGTCGGCGTCGTTTTCGCGCATCTCATTAATGGTTTTGCAGGCGTGCAGTACCGTGGTGTGGTCCCGGCCGCCAAAGGCATCGCCAATATTGGGCAGCGACAGCTGGGTGAGCTCCTTGGCCAGGGCCATGGCTACCTGGCGCGGCCGGGCGATGTCGCGGCTGCGCTTTTTGCTGTGCATGTCGGACAGCTTGATCTTGTAGTACTCCGCCACCGTTTTCTGGATGGCGTCCACCGTTACCTGGCGGTTGCCGGCGGCCAGGATGTCCTTCAGCGCTTCCTTTACCAGTTCCAGCGTGATGTTCTGGTTGGTGAAGCGGGCATAGGCCACCACGCGCTTGAGCGCGCCTTCCAGCTCGCGCACGTTGGAGCGCACGTTCTGGGCGATGAAGAAGGCCACGTTGTGCTCCAGCTTGATGCTGTCCGCCTCCGCCTTCTTCATCAGAATGGCCACGCGCATTTCCAGCTCCGGCGGCTGGATTTCCACGGTCAGGCCCCAGGAGAAGCGCGAAATCAGGCGCTCTTCCATCCCTTCAATCTGCTTGGGGTAGCTGTCGCAGGTCATGATGACTTGCTTGCCGCCCTCGATCAGCGCATTGAAGGCATAGAAGAATTCTTCCTGGGTGCGGTTTTTGCCGGCAAAGAACTGGATGTCGTCAATCAGCAACAGGTCCAGCGAGTGGTAGTAACGCTTGAATTCGTCAAACGCCTTGTGCTGGTAGGCGCGCATGATGTCGGCCACGTAGCGTTCGGCGTGGATGTAGCGGATCTTGGCTTGCGGGTTCTTTTGGAACACGTGGTTGCCGATGGCCTGGATCAAGTGAGTCTTACCCAGGCCCACGCCGCCGTAGACAAACAGCGGGTTGTAAGCTTGGTCGCCCGGATTTTCCGCAATCTGCATGGCGGCGGCGCGCGCCAGCTGGTTGCCCTTGCCCGTCACCAGCGTATCGAAGGTGAAGGAGGGGTTGAGGCGCGTGCTTTCATGGCTGCCGCCAATGGCCTTGACCGCGGCCTGCTTGGCCGGGGACGGCGCAGCCGGCGCGCTGGGCGCGGTTTTGCTGGGCTCCTTGGCCTTGGGCTGGATGCTGGCAGCCGGCTGCAGCGGCCTGGCGGAAGGCGCGCCCAGACGCAGCTCCACCGGGCATTCGCCAATCAGTTCCACCGCCAGTTCCTCAATGCGGGCGAGGAAACGGTCTTTGATGAACTGCATGATGAAGCGGTTGGGCGCGAACAGCGCAATGCCTTCATCGCCGGCTTCGGCGTTGAGCGGCTTGATCCAGGTATTGAACTGTTGCGAAGACAGTTCGGCCTCCAGTCGGGCGAGGCAGGCAGGCCAGAATTGATCCAGTTCGGTCATTACATACACGCATGTGAAAGCGAAAAACCCGCTGAGCGCGCTCGGCTTGCAACAGCGGGATGGGCCGCTCGCGGCGCAAATAGGGCAGCGCGCAAGCAGCGGATGTTCGGCATGAAGCGGCCGGCAGGCTGCGGTGTGGCAAACGCGGCGGGCCTGTGGGCCCTGGGTGCGTTCATTTGTTGTGCAGCCGGTCGACAGCGATAAACCCCGACATTCTAACGTTTTTTTGCAAAGTTATCCACAGGCCTGCAGAAAATTCCTCGTTGACAAAGCTGCGGATTTCGAGTCAAATCACGCGTTTATTTCCGTTTCGAAACAGGAAACCCATATCATGAAACGTACTTACCAGCCTTCCAATACCCGTCGTAAACGCACTCACGGCTTCCTGGTCCGCATGAAGACCCGTGGCGGCCGCGCTGTCATCGCCGCTCGCCGCGCCAAGGGCCGCAAGAAGCTGGCCGTCTAAGTCCTTGTGGCTTACCGCTTTCGCCGTGCGCACCGGCTGTTAAAAACGGATGAGTTCTCATCCGTTTTTAGTTTGCGGCAACAACGCAGCAATGCGTTCTTTCAGGTGTATGCCCGCCCCAATGGCCTGGACCATGCCCGCGTGGGTTTGGTTGTGGGCAAGAAGGTGGCCAAGCGGGCGGTGCGCCGAAATTACATCAAGCGCTGCGTGCGCGAGTGGTTCCGCCTGAACCAGCAGGAGCTGGGCGGCGTGGACTACGTGGTGCGAGCAAAAACGGCGTTTGCCCGCGAACAGCGCGCCGAGGCCGTCACGGCTTTGTCGGCTCTGTTTGCTAAACTGGCACGATGTCGCGCATCCTCATCCTCCTGATCCGCTTTTACCAGCTGGCTATCAGCCCGTGGCTGGCACCGCGTTGCCGCTTCCAGCCCACCTGTTCCAGCTACGCGATCGAGGCGGTGAGAAAACACGGCGCGCTGAAGGGCGGCTGTCTGGCCGCCAGACGCATCTGCCGTTGCCATCCCTGGGGCGGCAGCGGCTATGACCCGGTTCCCTGAACTTTCCGGTATCGAGAGATGGATTCCAAGCGACTGATTATCTTTGTTGTACTGTCCGTGGGCATCCTGTTTGGGTGGAATGAGTTCTTCATGCCCAAACACACCCCGCAACAGCAAGTGGCCAAGACCGAGGCCGCGGCCGGCGCTTCCAGCGCCGCGCAGCCTGCCGATGCCAACAAGTTGACCCACGGTCAGCGCATTCGCGTCAAGACCGACCTGGTTGAAGCCGAGATCGATACCGTGGGCGGCGACCTGCGCTCGCTGTCTCTGCTGAAGCACGGCGAGGCCGAAGACCGCAACCAGCCGTTCAAGCTGTTCCAGGACAACGCCAAGCACACTTATGTGGCGCAAACCGGCCTGATCGCAGCCAGCAACCCGGCCCTGCCGACGCATAAAACCGTCTTCACCGCCGACAAGCCCAGCTACGAAATGACCGGCGACAAGCTGGAAGTGAAGCTGACCGCGCCGGACGCCAATGGCGTCAAGGTGAGCAAGGTATACACCTTCACCAAGGGCAGTTACGAGATCGGCGTGCGTTACGACATCGTGAACGGCGGCGCCGCTCCGGTTGCGCCTACCGCTTACTACCGCCTGCTGCGCGACAGCCAGGCGCCGGAAGGCGAAGGCCGTTTTGCCCACACCTACACCGGCCCGGCCGTGTTCACCTCGGAGCACAAGTTCCAGAAGGTGAGCTTCGACGATCTGGCCAAGGGCAAGGGCGACTACGCCAAGACCACCACCGACGGCTGGGTGGCCATGGTGCAGCACTACTTCATGTCCGCCTGGATTCTGCAGCCGCTGGACGGCAAGAGCGTGTGCAAGGACGACAAGTCCTGCCGCTTCGAGCTGACCCAGACCAACGGCTTGAACTCCGCCGCCGCGCTGGTTGACTATTCCGTCATCGCCCCGGGCAAGAGCCTGAGCGTGAGCGTGCCGCTGTTTGCCGGCCCGGAAGAGTACGACATCATCTCCAAGGTGGCGGACGGCATGGAGTATGCCAAGGACTTCGGCATCTTCTACATCTTCGCCTCGCCGCTGTTCTGGCTGCTGGTGAAGCTGCACGCGCTGGTGAGCAACTGGGGCTGGGCGATCATCCTGCTGACGCTGACCGTGAAGGCCGTGTTCTACCCGCTGACCGCCGCGTCCTACCGCTCCATGGCCAAGATGAAGGCCCTGGCGCCGCGCCTGGAACGGATGAAGGAGCAATACGGCGACGACCGCATGAAGTTCCAGCAGGCCGTGATGGAGATGTACAAGTCCGAGAAGGTGAATCCGCTGGGCGGCTGCTTGCCCATGCTGATCCAGATCCCGGTGTTCATCGGCCTGTATTGGTCGCTGCTGGCGTCCGTGGAACTGCGCGAAGCGCCGTGGGTGCTGTGGTATACCGACTTGGCCCGCCCGGACCCGTACTTCATCCTGCCGGCCATCATGGCGGCCACCATGTTCCTGCAGACCTTCCTGAACCCGCCGCCGGCTGACCCGATGCAGGCGAAGATGATGAAGATCATGCCGCTGGCTTTCTCCGCGCTGTTCTTCTTCTTCCCGGCCGGCCTGGTGCTGTACTACGTGGTGAACAACGTGCTGTCGATTGCGCAGCAGTGGTTCATCAACAAGCAGATCGAAAAGAGCAACAAGGCCGCGCTGCAGTCCTAAGCGCCGCTGGCATTGCTGAACAAACCCGGCCCCTGGCCGGGTTTTTTGCTGGATAATCTGGGAAAAGATCTCAAAACAATTTGCCACGAACCCCACGAAAGCACACGAACGCGAATCGCCTCCGAGGCGGCGCAGGGACGGCTTCCGGCCTGCGAGCGTTCTTTCGTGTCCTTTCGTGGATTTCGTGGCTAAAAATCCAAGGAATGGCAATGAACCTCAGCTACACCCCCGCCACCATCTGCGCCATCGCCACCGCCCCCGGCCGTGGCGGCGTCGGCGTGATCCGCGTCTCCGGCAAGGACTTGCTGCCGTTTGCGCAGGCCATCTCCCAGGGCAAGACGCCCAAGCCGCGCTACGCCACGTATACGGACTTTTATGATGCGCAGGGCCAGGCCATAGACAACGGCCTGCTGCTGTTCTTCCCTGGCCCCAACAGCTTCACCGGCGAGGACGTGATCGAGCTGCAGGGCCACGGCGGCCCGGTGGTGATGAAGATGCTGCTGGCGCGCTGCGTGGAGCTGGGCGCGCGGCTGGCGGAGCCGGGCGAATTCACCAAGCGGGCCTTCCTCAACGACAAGCTGGACCTGGCGCAGGCCGAAAGCGTGGCGGACCTGATCGACGCCAGCAGCGAAACCGCGGCCCGCAGCGCGCTGAAGTCGCTGAAGGGCGCGTTCTCGCGCCAGGTGCACGGCCTGGTGGACGAGCTGATCAATCTGCGCATGCTGGTGGAAGCCACGCTGGACTTCCCGGAAGAAGAGATAGACTTTCTCAAGCAGGCCGACGCCATCGGCCGCCTGCGCCGGCTGCGCGCCACCCTGGTGGGCGTGCAGGCCACGGCCAAGCAGGGCGCCATCCTGCGCGAGGGCATGCACGTGGTGCTGGTGGGCCAGCCCAATGTCGGCAAGTCCAGCCTGATGAACGCGCTGGCCGGAGACGACATCGCCATCGTCACCGATATCGCCGGCACCACCCGCGACACGGTGCGCGAGGAAATCGTCATCGACGGCGTGCCGGTGCACATCATCGACACCGCCGGCCTGCGTGAAACCGACGACGTGGTGGAGAAAATAGGCATCGAGCGCACCTGGCAGGCGGTGGAGCGCGCCGACCTGGCGCTGGTGCTGACCGACAGCCGTCACGGTCTGACCGAGGAAGTGCAGGCCATCCTGGCGCGCATCCCGGCCGGCCTGCCGCGCGTGCACGTCTTCAACAAGGTGGACCTGACCGAGGAGCCGGCCGGCATTGCCGACGAAGACGGCCACCCGCTGGTGCGCCTGTCCGCCAAGACGCATCAGGGCGTGGACCTGCTCAAGGCCAAGCTGCTGGAAATGATAGGCTTCAGCGGCGCCGACGAAGGCGTGTTCCTGGCCCGCCAGCGCCACCTGGACGCCATCGCCCGCGCCGCCGACCACCTGGAGCTGGCCGAAGCGGACTGGGAGCAGGTGGAAATCTTCGCTGAAGAACTGCGCATGGCGCAAAACGCCTTGTCCGAGATTACCGGTGCTTTCTCCGCCGATGACCTGCTGGGGGTGATCTTCTCGCGCTTCTGTATTGGCAAGTAAGGCCGTAGGGCGGAAGCCCGGCCAGGCCGGGCGTTCCGCCGCTGTTGACCATGACGGGGCGCGGCGGATCGCCCCGTCGGGGCATCCGCCCTACCGAGCTGGTCATGATCTTCTTCGCGCTTTTGCATCGACCCGTAGGGCGGAAGCCCGGCCAAGCCGGGCGTTCCGCCGCCGTTGACCAGGACGGGGCGCGGCGGATCGCCCCGTTGGGGCATCCGCCCTACCGAACTCGGCGTGTCTTCTCGCGTTTTTGCATCGACCCGTAGGGCGGAAGCCCGGCCAGGCCGGGCGTTCCGCCGCTGTTGACCATGACGGAGCGCGGCGGATCGCCCCACCGGGGCATCCGCCCTACCGAACTCGGCGTGATCTTCTCCCGCTTTTGCATCGAAATAGGGATATGTCCAGGTTGGTCCATCTGTGCCCTGTTTGTTGATTGGTGGCCTTGTATTTGTTAGGTTTGTTGTAATCCTACGTCCAGCCTGGTCCATGGACATCCAGCAAATTTAGGTACACAATATGGTACACATTCTCTCGTTCTGATTTTTTTGTGTACCTAAATGTTCTGGCCACACGGCACGCATAAAGGACTCAGGGCGAAATGTGTATGGTTGTGAAACTATCAGAGCACCTAATCGAGCGAGAACCATGCCACGTCAAGCGACGCCACTGACCGATACCAAAGTTAAAGCACTCAAACCTAAGGCTAGCCGCTACCGTATTAGTGATACAGGAGGGTTGGTGCTGGAAGTGATGGTCAGTGGGGCTAAGGTGTGGCGCTATCGATACCAGTTGTACGGTGTGCGTCAGCCGACCTTGACGATAGGCAGCTACCCCGAAATCAGCTTGGCACAGGCACGTAAGCAGCGTGATGAATGGTCTGCTCTGGTTGCTAAGGGGGAGTCGCCTAAACGCGCAGTGCAAGCGGCGAAGTCAGAAAAGCTGAATACGGTGAAAGCTTTCGCAGAGGCGTGGCAAGCTGATCAGCTACCTGGAAAGTCTGAAAGCTATACCCGTACCATCACGCGCATAATGAACAAGGATGTATACCCTGCTCTTGGGGGAATGCCTCTGAGCGAGGTAAAGCCAGCTGATGTATTGAAGCTATGCGAGCGAATCAAGTCGCGTGGCTCTCCCAAGATGGCCTTGCTGACTCGAAATGTACTTAAGCGTATGTATGACTTTGCGGTTGCCAAGCAGATGGCCGAGAGCAACCCTGCAGGCGCTCTAGTTGCGCGTTTCATTGCGACAGAGGAAAGTCGTACTAGAGTACTGACTCCAAAGGAAATTGGTGATGTGCTTCGTGGCATCTACGTATCGGATATCCGCCGAGCCCTAAAGCTAGCCCTTCATCTATTGGCTATCACCATGGTGCGTAAATCGGAGCTGATCGAGGCCAAGTGGGATGAGTTCGATTTGGATGCTGCAATTTGGGACATCCCAGCCGAGCGTATGAAGAAAGATCAGCCACACCGAGTGTACTTGTCGCGGCAAGCAGTGGAAATGCTAAATGAATTGCGCGTTTATGCTGGGCATTCAGCCTACCTGTTTCCAAGCCCCCGTGGTGTGGAAGATAAGCCAATATCAAAAAGTACGCTGAACCAAGCTGTACGTGCTTTGTCGCTTGATGTTCAACATTTTGTACTGCATGATTTTCGGCGGACTGCGTCTACTCACTTGCATGAGATGGGACACCCGTCTGATGCCATTGAGAAAGCTTTGGCACACAAGATCAATGGGATCAAAGGGGTGTACAACCGTGCGCAGTACGCAGATCAGCGGAAAGTGATCTTGCAGGCGTGGGCAGACTTTGTTCAGGTGCAGATTGATGGAGCAAAAGTGACGCCCCTTTTTCGCTCCGCCTGATGGCAAAGCCGCCCGCCTTGTGGAGTAGCTGATCGAGTCGACTCTGCCATTTAATACAGTATCAATACTCCTCCGCCAACATCAGCGTCAGCACCCGCCGCGTCGCCTGCGCATCCCACGGCGCTTCGCTGCCTTGCTCGCAGTCTTGCGCGTAATAATCGATCTTCCAGAACACCGTCACGCCGTCGATCTCCACTTGGCCGAAGTCATGCTCCAGATAGGGATCGTTGTCGGCGCTGAAGTCTTTCATCTGGCGGATCGCCTCAATGAATCGTTCTGGCCGTTCCAGGCTGGCGAAGCCTGGCGTGCAATGCACCTGCCCCAGGCTGGATGGTGCGAAGGGCAGGCTGCGGCGCAGTTGGTCGTTGAGTTCGGCGGTTTGGATCTGCTTCAGCAGCCAGCCGCCGGTTTGCGGCAGCCGATTGATCTGCAGCAGGATGGCTTCCGGCGTCGCCAGGTGTTGCCGGTGCTGCAGCGACAGCAGCCAGCTGCGGATACCGGCCAGATCCTGGAACGGGCAGACTACGCCGTCCAGCGTTTGGATGTGGTGATTCATCATCGTGTCCTCGTAAAAAAGCCCCTGTCTGGCTCAGCCAGATCAGGGGCAAGGGTAGGTAGAAAGTGGGCGTTCAGCCGACGCTAGCGGGTTCCGTCAGGGCCGGCACTGCTGGAGGCCGGCGCGCAGGGTGGCCTGGAAGGATTCGGGCATGGCGCCGCTCAGGCGCATCTCGGTTTCCAGCGCGGCGTATTCGTCTTGTTTGTGCCGGCTCTCAAACACTTTGAGCAGGCAGCTGCAGTAGGCCTTGGTGGCCCCGCGTCCCATGCAACCGTTGACGAAGCGTTCTTGCACATCGCTGTCGTAGCCGGACGAACAGGCGGTCAGCAGGACGAGCAGCGGAAGGATCAGATAAGGGGTTTTCATAGGCGTTCGGACAGAGTGGGCGGGCACGGACAGACTGTCTGTGCCCGTGATCGCGTTACCAGGTGACGCAGCTGTACTCTTTGCTCTTGCTCGACGGCAAGGCTTTGGCCGCGCCGGTCAGCGGCAGAGAGAGGGTTTTGCCATCCGCCGTCTTGGCCACCAGGGTCTTGGCCTTGCGGAGGCCATCCCAGGCCAGGCGGAAGTTGTCGCCGCCGGCGCGCGAGCCGGCATCGGACGGCGACAGCGGCGCCTTGCCATCGAGGATCAGCACGAAGTCTTGCTGGCTGCCGTAGCCGTACTGCTTGCGGCCTACCGTCAGCGTCATGGTGGCGGGTGTCTCGCCGTCGTTGTTGCAGGCGATGTAGAGCTGATTGCCCTTGGCGTCCTTCACCATGTATTCCGATATGCCCTGGCCCCAGCCGCTGCTCCAGCGTCCGGTTTCGCCAAAGGCCAGCGCCTGCTGGCTGATCAATGCCGCCAAAGCGGCGAGTATTAGCGGTTTCATATTGGCTCCTGAGTTCGAAGATTGAGCGCCCCGCATGGGGGCGCGCTATGCCGTCAGTTCACGCCCAACGTGGGCTTGAGGGCGTTGAAGAGTTGATCGAAGGTGGCGGGGGCGAAGGTGATGCCGCCCCGGTCGCGCTTGGCCGGTTCCACGCTGGCGAACTGCAGATGGCCGGCGCGCAGCGCGATGGCCAAGCGATTGCCGGCCTGGAGATCGTCAAGCTGAATAAGCTGCGCGGCCTGGGCGTCTTTCAGCGCGATGTTCAGCACCAACACATTGGCGTTGCGCGCCAGCCGGTTCCAGCGGATCTGGCTGCTCAGCACTTGGCCTTGGTTATCGCGGATGGCGGCGCTGCCATCGGCGTTCAGCCGCAGCAGATTGCCGCTCGCGCTGACGGGGATATCGAGGCCGAAGACCTGATCGACGGCGCTGTATGTCTTGGTCTTATCGCCAATCACATTGCAGGACTGGTTGTTGTTGAAGGCGGGATCGCAGTCGGAGATGCTGACCTGATCCAGGTTGTGACGGATATAGGTGGTATACCCCACGCTGCCGACAGCAAAGTTGCCGCGCAGGCTGCCCTTGCGCGCGCCGATCTGCGGCATCCGCCGCCTCGGCCATTTTCCCCCACTCGCGCCGCTCTGGACCGCTGGCCGTACCCTCCTCTTTATCCAAACCATGCCGCCGCGGCACGCCGGCCTCTGCAAGACCCCCGCTCGACGCGCGCATGCGCCGCCGATCAGCCCTCGTCCGCGCGCCCGGCCCATGAATGCGTCGAAAATAAACGCTGGCCGTTCAGCCACACAGCAGGGTGAGGGAATCACTCAATGCCATTGCCTGTCGCGACACCTCGCGGTCCTTCTCCCCTGCCTGGCTCACTCGGCGAATGCCGGCGCCTGAAATCAGTTTATACACAATAAACAAATCTTCGTTTATCTGGCATTTTATGCGCGACTGACAGCCACCGCCCCCCTCGGCCGCCATCGAACGAATCACGCCCCACATCGCCTAGCTCGCCGTTTTCGCAACACCAGAATGGAATATTCCTGCAAATTATACATTTATCATAATATTTTATGTCAAACAATTTGGCATAAGAACGAAAAACATAAATGCCTCTGTTTTTGTTGTTGCACAAAAATAATTTCAATGGCAATTTTCACATCGAACTAACTCAATCAGCCAAAGCGTCGTGAGCATCGGACGATGCACGGTTTTTCGCCCATGCGCGCTTGGCGCGCGCCGGGCCCAAGCCGGGCGAAACCCGCGTGTCCGGCCAGCCACGACCGCCAGCCCCACGGCGGCCCACCGGGGCCGCAAGCGCCATGAGCGAACCGAAAAGCGCGCCGCGCTGATTGATCCAGCCCGATACGCGCTTCCCAGATTCCCAAGGCGTGCGGTTGCCGCCGCAACGCCAATGATATGTCCAAGTCCGATGCATCCGAGCCATTGAAAAACATAAATAAATAGCCGTGAAATTTAAAAAGCAACGCCAAAAGAATATTTCGGGGTAGCCGTGCCAAGGCCAGCCATAAGGCCAGTTATTAATGCAATAGCGCAATACGTATTTTGATATTTATCTCAAAACTCCATAAGCATGTTGAGATGTTTTATGGCCTATTTATTCTATGGTATATAAACGGAAGGTTTGAAAAACCTATGAATTATCAACGCTTCGGCTCGGGAACCGAACTTGGCATATTTCTTTTACCGGGATTATTCGCCGGCAGTTGGATATGGGAAAAGGTTCAGTCCGCATTATCCGCCTCAGGCTACTCTGGCATCGCCATCGATGCCGCCTTCGCTGAAATCGCGCCGGTAGGAGAGCCACTGGATTATCTGCAGCAAGAAATAGAGAAAATCATCGCGGCCTCCGGGTTTTCCCATGTCGTGGTATGCGGCAATTCGCTAGGCGGCTTCCTGGCGCTAAAAATTCAATCGGATCAAAACATTCCCATCGCCGGCTGCATCGCCAGCGGAGCGCCGGGATTCGGCAAGACTTCGGACTTGGGCTTGGCCGCCAAGCGCGCGTTTTCGCTATTCGATGCGAAGCGCGTGGCCGACTTGCTCTTCGTCGATCCGTCCTGCGTCACACAAGCGCAAATGGCTGAATGCCTGTCTCATTTCAAAAGCCGGCACTCTCTGCTCAACATCACGCGTTACATGAAGACGGCGAACAAGGTCGACATGGCGCCGCTGCTGCAAGGCATCGCAACGCCCTGCTTGCTCGTATGGGGAAAGCAGGACCGCGTCACGCCTCTGGACGACGTGCCGAATCTGCAGGCCATCAATCGGCATTTGACCATTGAAGTGATAGATCCGTGCGGCCATTCCCCGATGATTGAGAAGCCGGATCGCCTGGTCAAAATCATGGAAAGCTACCTGGAAACTCTGCCGCTGGCGGAACTGGCCGAGTCTTGACGCATCAGCGGCCGCCAGGCGGCGCATGTCATGTCGAAATCACCTACAAACTTATTCGCGCAGGGAAAACGATGACAATGGAAGCTGAAATTCTGCATTTGATCGAAGCCGGCTCGAATCCGGCCTTTTTCGGTCCCAAGGCGCAAGACCTGTGGCTGCGGGAAGGCAAGGCGAAACAACGCGGGACCGGACTCGACGTCGTGTTATTGACCCATCCTCGCGACGAACAGGATCTGGCCCGCATGTTCCCCTGGGCCGGACGGCTGCAGCACGAGGAAATCGCCGAACTCATGCCCCATCTGAAGCCGGTCTGGGGAGAAATGATCCAGACCGACGAGATCAATGTCGGCATCTTGTTCCTGCCGCTATTGGCCGCCGACATCCTGGATCCGCGCAAGCGCGCGGCCTGCCGGCATATGCTCGAATACGACGCGCTGGATGCGATCGCGCAAATGCATGGCCGCTTCGTCTGCCTGGGAGGGCTGACCGGCGCGCTGTCGCAATATGGCCGCCGCTTGGCGGCGCGGGCGGAAAGCCTCGGGATACAAGTGACCACCGGGCATGCGCTGACCGCAGTGTCTATCGTGCAGCAATACAACAAGGCGCTCGCCGAGGTGGGCCGCGGCAGCGACGAAGTGGTGCTGGCCATCCTCGGCGTCGGCAGCGTCGGCGGCGGAGTGGCCAAGCTGCTATGCCACTCCAGCCACCGGGTTAAGCCCGCGCGCGTCATTCTGATCGACACCAGGCAACAGGAAACCCGGCTCCACGACATCGCCGGCCTGATGCGCGAGCGGCTCGGCATCGTCGTGGATGTCGAGCTGCTGGATCTGCGCACCAAGCTCGACGACGACAGCCCTTGCTATCGGCATGCCAACGTGATCATCAGCGCGGTCAGTACCCCCTACATTCTCGACATCGACAAGGTGGCTCCGGGAACGGTGCTGATCGATGACAGCCAGCCTTATTGCTGGAGCCGGGAAGCCGCCTGGGCCCGCCACCAGCGCGCCGGCGACATCCTGCCCTGCGATGCCGGCCTGGTGGATGCGGGCAGCATCGGATTCGTCTCCCACTTTCCCTTCGACTTCAGCGACGATCAAGGCGCTGGCAGTTCCATTTCCTGGTCGTGTCTGGCCGAAGGCCTGCTGCGCGGCGTAGACCCTTCCCTGCCCAACAATATCGGCGAACTGGAGGTGGAGAACTTGCTGGCCTACGAGGCGGCCTTTCTGCGCCACGGCTTCGCGATTCCCCAGCTGCAGTGCGGCCTGCACATCCTCCCTGCGCGCGCGCGGCCACTTCATGCGGAGTCCTGCAAATGACACACGATGCGACAGCCGCTCGCTGCGCCAGCTGCGGCATGCCCCTGAATTACGACCGGATCATCCACGGCGCGGACGCCAAACCGGCCAGCGCCGGCGACGGCCTCTGCACCGTCTGCCGCGCAGGCGCGCGGCAGACGGTCGAACGCGAAGAAAGCCACGAACGCTTGCTCGATCTGTGCCTTCGGCTAGCCCAGGGCAAGCTGGGCTGGGCGCGCCGCCTGGCCGCCGCGCTCGCGCGGTTGCCCGGCGTGGCGCCAACCCGCGTCGGCGCCCTGGCCAACATCCTGTCCAGTGTGCCGGCGCGGACCGCCGAGTCTGAATACGACGCGATGGTGCTTTACAGCGGCGGCAAAGACAGCACCTATATGCTGATCCATCTGGCGCAAAAAGGCTTGCGCGTCTGCGCCTGGATGCTGGATCCCGGCTATCAGTCGCCCCAGGCGATCCGCAATGCCGAGAGCCTGACCCGCCGCCTGGGCGTGCCGCTGATCGTGGAAAAGAAAGACAAGGCGATGGCCGACGGCCTGTTTCGCGCCGGCTTCTCCATCGATCAGCACTCGGACGCCGAGCTGGTGAAAGGCGCCATGACTTTTGGCTCGGCGTGCTGGCCCTGCTTTTCGTTGATCGCGGTCAGCGCCTGCCGCTTTGCCGACGCGCACCGGATTCCGCTGTGCTTTATCGGCACCCAGCGCGGGCAGAACCGGCTGAACCTGGAGGGCGGCGATGTGCTGACCTCGACGGAGCTGCCTAAAGTCAGCAGCCTGGTATCCCGTTTCGTCAAACCGTTCCGGCGCGCGCTGCCGGAGCCGGTGCCGGAATTGGCGCTTGATTCGGAAGAAAGCGCCTTTCCCACGGTATTGATCCCGTTTTATGAATTCGTCGCCAAACCGGAACGCGAACAGCAGATTCGCGCGATCGAGGCGTACGGCTGGTCGCTGCCCAAGAATACCGGCTCATGCAGTTCAAACTGCATGATCAATGAATTGGGCCGGGCCGTCATGCGCACCCATTTCGACTTCGACCTGTACGACATCATCGACGCCAACGAGCGGCGGCTGGGCAATCCTGCCGATCCCCAATCGGCGCAAGGGCCCGACCCGACGGCGGTGGCGCTTGGCGCTTCATTGATCAACCTGACGGATCAGGAGAAAAAGGTCTTCAAGATCCATCCATTACGCGAGGCGAAAATTGCGAAACATCAGTGATACGCAGTCTTACTCGATGCAGGACCACTTCTTCAGCCGCGCGATCTATGCGCTGTCCCGCGTCATCGGCGTCAAGAACATCACGCGGCCGTTCTGGAACCGCTGGCGCGCCGCGCTGTTCGCCAACAGCACGCTGGAGCGTTTCCTGTCCGCCATCAAGGGCTTGAGCGACTGGGCCGATGCCGGCCAGGCTTTCCTGCAAGCGGAAGTCGCGGCTTTCGACGCCGGCCGCGCGACGCTCGCGCGCGAGCAACAGGTGGCTGAGTTGCGCCGGCTATCCTTTTTGGCGCATCTGGTGCAATGGGGCTGCATGCCATTGACCGAGCTGAAAAAGAATGCCTACCGGATGGCGCGCGATTTCTATATCGAAGCGGAAACCCTGCAGCACGGCGCCCGTTTCGCGCGGATGCCCGTCGATTATGGCGGCCATCGCCTCTGGGGCAATCTCCATCTGCCGGAAACGAGCGGCCCCGCGCCGCTGGTCGTGATCATTCATGGCATGGATGACGTCAAGGAGGAGCATCTGGCCAGCGAGCTGCTGTTCCAGGCCGCTGGTTGCGCAGTGTTCTCGTTGGACGGCCCTGGCCAGGGCGAGGCCTTCCTGCTTGATGGCGTGCTGTGGGAGGGCCATTTCGAAGAAGCGATCATCGCTTCCGTCGACATGCTGGCGCGGCATCCGGCCATCGACACCGCCAACTACGCGATCTGCGGCATCAGTTGGGGCGGCATGTGGGCCTACAAGGTGGCGGCCAAAGATCCTCGCGTCGCCTTTATCCTCGACTTGGGCGGCCCCATCCACGCCACCGACTTCGCCAAGCTTCCCTTCTTTTTGAAGAGCAAGTTCTGCCAGATTTTCGGCTTGGCCTCGCCCGACGGCTATGCCGAAAGCATGTTAGAGTTCTGCATCAACGACGATGATCTGCTGTCGCGCGTGCGCGCCAAAACGCATATTGTCCATGGCGACAAAGATCCGATCGTGCCGACCCGAGACAAGGTGTGGCTGGCGGAAACATTGAACCGCCTCGGCCACACGCAGGCCACCGTCACCGTCTATCCGGATGGAGACCATTGCTGCACGCAGCACGTGGCTGAAATTCGCAAACTGGCGGCGCAAACGTTTCTCCAGCTCTACCAGGAACGGCAGCAGGCCGGACACGCCGCGGCGCGCGCGCAAGATGGCGATGCGCGGCCCCGCGCGCTGGCCGGCGCCTCATCGTAAGAGTACCGCAAAGGCGCCGACGCGGTCGGCGCCGCTTCATAACAGGCAGTAGGGTGCAGGTATGGTCAATAAAAATACGCAGAATTTCCCGGGGATTGTGCTGGCGGCCATGGCCGCGTTGTTGGCGACAGGCTGCGATCAACGCAAGCCAGACGGTTATCAAGGGTATGTCGAGGGTGATTTCGTTTACATGTCTACGCCCTACGCCGGAAAAATGACGAATCTGCATGTCCGGCGTGGGCAGCAGGTCGCGTCGCACGGCCTGCTGTTCGCCGTCGACGCCACCGAAGAGACCTACGCGATGCAGCATGCCCACGCGCAGTACGAATCGGCAGACGCGTCATTGAAAGATCTCAAGAAAGGCCGCCGGCCGGCGGAAATCAATGCGATCCGGGCACAATTAGCCCAGGCGCAAGCCAGCGCCAAACGCTCCGATCAGCAACTGGCGCGCGATGAAGAGCTCTTCAAGGCCAGCATCATCTCTCAGGCGCAGATCGACTCCAGCCGGGCCGCCCGGGCCGCGGATCAAGCCAAGGTGGAGGAAATCCGCAGCCAGCTCGACACCGCCGCCTTGCCCGCGCGCCAAGACCAGATCCAGTCGCAGGAAGCCCAGGTGCAGGGCATGCGCGCCTCGTACGGCCAATGGCAATACCGGGTGCAGCAGAAATCGGTCACTGCCTCGGCGCAAGCGACGGTCGTCGACATCTTCTATCGCGAAGGGGAATGGGTACAAAGCAATGCGCCGGTGATGAAGCTGCTGCCGGTCGATAACGTGAAAATCAAGTTCTTCGTGCCGGAGAACGATTTGCAGAAAGTGCGCGCCGGCCAAAGCCTCCGCCTCAGCTGCGACGGCTGCCAGGCCGGACTGGCGGCGGTGGTCGATTACATTGCGCCGGATTCCGAATACACCCCGCCGATGATCTACAGCAACGAATCGCGCAGCAAGCTGGTTTACCTGATTGAGGCGCGGCCCGACAAGGCGACCGCGCGCGCGCTGCGCGTCGGCCAGCCGGTGGAGGTGCTGCTATGACGGCGGTGGACAATGCGGTGACGGTGCAGGGACTGAACAAGTATTTTGGCGCGCACCACGCCGTGAAAGACTTGTCCATGCAGATTCGCCAGGGTGAGATCTTCGGCTTTCTTGGCCCCAACGGCAGCGGCAAGACCACGTCTATCCGCATGATGTGCGGCCTGCTGACGCCCGACTCCGGCTCCGGCACCTGCCTCGGCTACGACATCACGCTGGAGCGCGCCGAAGTCAAGCGCAGGGTAGGCTATATGACCCAGCGCTTCTCTTACTGGGAAGACCTGTCCATCCGGGAGAACCTCGACTTCGTCGCCAGGCTCTATCAGGTTCCCAACCGCAAAGCGGTCGTCGACGCAACCCTGGAAGAGCTGCAGCTGACTTCCCGCGCCACGCAGTTGGCCGGCTCGCTGTCTGGCGGCTGGAAACAGCGGCTGGCGCTAGCTGCCGCCTTGCTGCACAAGCCCAAACTGCTGTTGCTGGACGAGCCGACCGCAGGCGTGGACCCCACTGCCCGCCGCATTTTCTGGGAAGAGCTGCACCGCTTGGCGGCCAGCGGCATCTCCATTTTGGTCAGCACCCACTATATGGACGAAGCGGAGCGCTGCCATCGCCTGGCCTACATCTCCTACGGCGAGTTGCTGTGCCAGGGCACCGCGGCGGAAATGATCCAGCAGCGGCAGCTGACCACCTGGCAAATCACCGGCCAGCGCCTGGTTCAGCTGAACCGCGCGCTTGAGGCGTGCCCCGGGGTAGAGCAGGTGGTGGCGTTCGGCAATGCGCTGCATGTGTCCGGCACCCAGGCGGAACTGCTGCGCGGCACCATAGAACAGCATGCCACCGGCGCCGGCTACGACGCCAAAATCATCGATACCAGTCTGGAAGATGTGTTCATCAATCTGATGAAGACATCGGAAAGGACATTCAATTAACGATGCGCTACTTCAATCTTTCCCGCTGGTGGAGCATTGTGCTCAAGGAATTCCTGCAAATCCGCCGCGACCGGCTGACGCTGGGCATGATAGGCGCGCTGCCCATCATTCAATTGACCCTGTTCGGATTTGCCATCAATACCGATCCGAAGCACCTTAAAACCGACATCGTGATCGCCGAGCAGAGCGAATTCACGCGCTCTTTCGTCAGCGCCCTGCGCAATACCGGATATTTCGATATCGAGGAGGCCCTCGCCACGCCGGGCGAAGCCGACGCCGCGCTGGCCAGCGGCCGGGCGCAATTCGTCATCAACTTCCCCAACGGTTTTTCCGCGCAGCTGCTCAAGGACCAGAAACCAAAGATACTGGTCGAGGTTGACGCGACCGACCCGACCACCACCTCGAACGCCTTGTCCGCCTTGAACAAGGTGGCGCAATCCGCGCTCAAGCGCGACTTGGGCAATGTGGTGCACGTGGCCGATGCCTCGCCCTACGGCTACGAGCTGATGGTACACAAACGGTACAACCCGGAAGGGATCACCCAGTACAACATCATCCCCGGCCTGATGGGCGTCATCCTGTCGATGACCATGGTCATGATGACCAGCCTATCCATCACCCGCGAACGCGAACGCGGCACGCTGGAAAATCTGCTGGCCATGCCGGTCGAGGCGCTGGAGGTCATCAGCGGCAAGATCATCCCTTACATCATCGTGGGGCTGATCCAATGCACCACCATCCTGCTGTTCGCCAAATTGTTGTTCCGCGTGCCGTTCGAAGGAAACATGCTGACGGTGTACGCCGTCTCGCTGTTGCTGATCCTGGCCAACCTGATGGTCGGCATCACGATTTCCGCGCTGGCGCGCAACCAATTGCAAGCGATGCAGATGACCTTTTTCTATTTCTTGCCCAGCATCCTGCTGTCCGGATTCATGTTCCCGTTTTATGGCATGCCGAAGTGGGCGCAAATCATAGGCAACGTCCTGCCGCTGACGCACTTCAACCGCGTCATCCGCGGCATTCTGCTCAAGGGCAACGGCTGGGTGGAAATCTTTCCCAATGTGTGGCCGATCATGCTGTTTGCGCTGAGCGTGATGCTGCTGGGCGTGTTCTTCTACAAAAATACGATGGATTGACCTATGAAAACACCGGTATGGACGAAGACGCTTGGGATGGCGGCCACCGTTTGCCTGCTGGCGGCTTGCGCCAGCGTCGGGGTGCCGGCGCGTCCGCAAGACAAGTGGCCGGAGAACTATTTCGACGAGGTCAATCTGCCTGCGGGCGACGGCGCGCAGCGCTACGCCGCCGCGAACGACATCGCCCCGCGCTGGTGGGAAAGCTTCGGCAGCCCCAAGGTGAATGCGCTGGTCGCGCGCGCGCTGGCCGGCAGCCCGTCCATCGATGAGGCGCAGGCGCGGTTGCGGGAAGCCGAGGCGCAGTGGCAGGCCCAGACCGGCCAGGAGCGCTTTCCGGATATCTCGCTGGGCGCCGGCGCGCAGCGGGAAAAAATCAATACCGCCGCCATGGGCCTGGGCGTTCTTCCCTCTCCCAAGCCGTTCGGAGTCTACAACGCCAGCCTGGATGTCAGTTATCACATCGATTTATTCCAGCGCAACCACCTGCTGACGACCTCCTTGTTCCGCCAGACCGAGACCGCGCGGCTGAAACTGCTGTCGCTGCGACAGGCCCTGGTCAGCAAGGTGCTGACCGCGATCGTGCAAGCGGCCTCGGATCAGACCGCGCTGCAGACCTACCGCGATGTTTTGTCGCGCCAGCAGGCGCTGCTGGCGCTCGACCGCAAGAAAACGGCGCTAGGCGCCGGCGTCGAACAAGACATATTGAACCGGCAGCAGGAAATCGATCAGACCCAGACCACCATCGCCAGGCTGACGCAATCGCTTGCCGATGCGCGCCGGCAACTGGCGGTCTATGCCGGGCTGGCCTCCACCCACGACATCCCCGATCTGACGCTGGCGGAACTGCAGCTTCCCAAGCAGCTGCCCCAGCGCATGCCGTCCGAGCTGCTGCGGCAAAGACCGGACATCATGATGGCGGATGTCGCGATGTCGCGCGCCGGCGACCTCGTCGGCGTCTCCACCGCCAACCTCTTTCCGCAATTGTCGCTAAGCGCGAGCTATGGCTATGAAAGCCTGACTGCCGGCAAACTGTTCCGCCCCGACGCCGTGGTATGGGACGCCGGCAGTTCGCTGTTGATGCCGCTGTTCAACGGCGGACGCCTCCAAGCGGAAAGACGCGCGGCGCAAGCCGTGTACGACCAATGCTACAGCGCCTACAAGCAGACCGTGCTGGACGCCTTTTTGCAAGTATCGAACGCCATGCAGGCGGTGGATCGGGCCGCGTCTATCTATGGTTTGCGGCAGGCCGACTTCGAGCAGCGAACCCGCTTGCATCAAATCGTGCAGACGCAGTTGCGCATCGGCGACGCCGCCATGCCGGCCATGCTCGACTCCCAACGCCGCCTGTCGCTGAGCCAGGCCGACGTCGACCAAGCCAAAGCGAATAGGCTGATCGACACGATCTCGCTCTATCAGGCGGTCGGGATGGGAAGTTTCCAATGAGGCCGCCGCCGGCATGGCTGCGCGGCGCGATTTTCGCCATGTCCTGGAGCGCCGCCTGCAGCGGGGCGCCAGCGGATATTGACGACAGGGCCGCGTTCGAACCGCAGCAATACATAGATCATCAGAACGTCCCGCTCCACGGCGTCGGCAAACGGACATTCCTCTTCTTCGACATTTACGCCGCCGGATTTTACGGCAACGCTCCGTCGCCGGAAGCCAAATTCGTTTTGTCCAAGATGGCGCCGTGCATGATCGAATTGCACCTGTTGCGCGCGGTTTCCGCCAGCGAGCTGATGCATACCCTCAGCGCCGCGTTCCGGCGCAACGCGTCCGAGAAAACGCTGCAGGAGCAGGCGAACAAGATCCAGCTTCTGCAGCGGATGATCGCGCGGGCGCAGACGCTGAATCGCGGCGATAGCGTGCAGATCGGTTTCAACGGCAAGGAAACCGCCATCTCGCTCAACGGCAAACCGCTGGGCCCGCCCATCGATGGCTATGCTTTCGCGGAAGTGATTTTTGCCGTCTGGCTGGGCGATAATCCGATTGATGCCGCGCTGAAACAGCGGCTTCTCTCCGGCTGACGCCTTGCCTTGCCGGCGCGAACGGCATGAAAAACAAAACGGCTTACGATTCGCATCGTAAGCCGTTGTTTGATCTGGTGAGCCCCCCGAGAGTCGAACTCGGCACCAACGGATTATGAGTCCTAAATTTAAAGCATACTAACGCATAGACACCCGCTGACAAAACAAACTCAAATACTTGTTTTTAATGAAAAAATATAGAATATGGAAAATAAAATAGACGATAAGTGTTGACCTAAAGGCATCACAACGCCCTACAATAACCCTACAACTTAGAATGTAGGGCTTCACATGGCACGCGTTCCACTGACCATCAACCGAATCGAAAAGCTTTCTTGTCCCGAAGGGAAATCCCAAGTCTTCATGAGAGACAGCGAAGTCCCCGGCCTAGGGCTTCGCTGCACTCCCAAACGCAAGACCTTTATCTTTGAAGCAGACCTTCACGGCCAGACCATTCGCATCACGATTGGCGAATACCCTGCATGGCTGCTCGATACTTCGCAAGGAAGCAATGAGCCCAGCGCCCGACGCCGCGCACGCGAGCTGCGTGGGCTGATTGATCAAGGCATCGACCCTCGCCTCCAGGAAAAAGAAGCCAAGGCAGAACATGAGAAATTGCTGACGGCTGCAAATAAAAAAAACATCACCCTTGCAGATGCCTGGCCCGTCTACATCCAAGCCAATGCCAGTCGCTGGGGCGCCCGGCACCTTGCAGATCACGAGCGACTCGCGCATCGGGGCGGAGACCCTAGAACCCGCTCCAAAGCAAAGCAGACCATCCCCGGCCCCCTAGCCCCATTGCTAGATGTCAAGCTGACAGACTTGAACGCTGACCAGATCAGCGCATGGTTAGAGAAAGAAAACGAAACCCGGCCTACGGTAGCCGCATTAGCTTTTAGATTGCTAAGGGCATTCCTGAACTGGTGCGATGAGCAACCCGAATACACAGGGCTTATCCCTGAAATCAATCATGCCGCCAAGAAGGTTCGCCAGAAAGTGGCAAAATCCAAAGCCAAGGATGACTGCCTACAAAAAGAGCAGCTGCCTGCTTGGTTTGCCAATGTGCAAAAGCTCAGCCCGATTTTCAGCGCATACCTGCAAACTCTGTTGCTTACCGGTGCTAGGCGGGAAGAGTTAGCAGAACTGAAATGGACAGATGTTGATTTCCAATGGAAAAGCTTACGGCTAGCGGACAAAGTCGAGGGTGAGCGCCAGATCCCACTCACCCCCTATGTAGCCGAGCTTCTCGCCAACCTTCCCCGTAGGAACGAGTGGGTTTTCAGCAGCACATCCGCTCAAAGCGGCCGCATACAAGATCCCCGCTACGCTCATAACCAAGCTTTATCTTGGGCTGGCCTACCGCCTTTGACGCTGCACGGACTCAGGCGATCATTTGGCACGCTCTCCGAGTGGGTGGAATGCCCGACAGGAGTAGTGGCGCAAATCCAAGGCCATAAACCAAGTGCGACCGCCGAGAAGCATTATCGCCGCCGGCCCCTTGACCTGCTGAGAAAATGGCATAGCCAGATTGAGGACTGGATTTTGGAACAAGCCAATATCCAGGATACCGTTAGCTGAACATTCCTCGACCATCGAGGTGTCTTTTTCATATCCCCGCCCCCCCTTCTCCATCAATACTCCTCCGCCAACATCAGCGTCAGCACCCGCCTGGTCGCCTCGGCATCCCACGGTGCTTCGCTGCCTTGCTCGCCGTCTGGCGCGTAATAATCGATCTTCCAGAACACCGTCGCGCCGTCGATCTCCACCTGGCCGAAGTCATGTTCCAGATAGGGATCGTTGTCGGCACTGAAATCTTTCATCTGGCGGATCGCCTCAAGGAATCGTTCTGGCTGTTCCAGGCTGGCGAAGCCTGGGGTGCAATGCACCTGCCCCAGGCTGGATGGTGCGAAGGGCAGGCTGCGGCGCAGTTGGTCGTTGAGTTCGGCGGTTTGGATCTGCTTCAGCAGCCAGCCGCCGGTTTGCGGCAGCCGATTGATCTGCAGCAGGATGGCTTCCGGCGTCGCCAGGTGTTGGCGGTGCTGCAGCGACAACAGCCAGCGGCGGATGCCGGCCAGATCCTGGAACGGGCAGACTACGCCGTCTAGCGTTTGGATGTGGTGATTCATCATCGTGTCCTCGTAAAAAAACCCCTGTCTGGCTAAGCCAGATCAGGGGCAAGGGTAGGTAGAAAACGGGCGTTCAGCCGCCGCCAGCGGGTGCCGTCAGGGCCGGCACTGCTGGAGGCCGGCGCGCAGGGTGGCTTGGAACGGTTCCGGCATGGCACCGCTCAGGCGCATCTCGGTTTCCAGCGCGGCATATTCGTCTTGTTGGTGCCGGCTCTCAAACACTTTGAGCAGGCAGCTGCAGTAGGCCTTGGTGGCGCCGCGTCCCATGCAGCCGTTGACGAAGCGTTCTTGCACATCGCTGTCGTAGCCGGACGAACACGCGGTCAGCAGGACGAGCAGCGGAAGGATCAGATAAGGGGTTTTCATAGGCGTTCGGACAGAGTGGGCGGGCACGGACAGACTGTCTGTGCCCGTGATCGCGTTACCAGGTGACGCAGCTGTACTCTTTGCTCTTGCTCGACGGCAAGGCCTTGGCCGCGCCGGTCAGCGGCAGGGAGAGGGTTTTGCCATCCGCCGTCTTGGCCACCAGGGTCTTGGCCTTACGGAGGCCATCCCAGGCCAGGCGGAAGTTGTCGCCGCCGGCGCGCGAGCCGGCATCGGACGGCGACAGCGGCGCCTTGCCATCGAGGATCAGCACGAAGTCTTGCGGGCTGCCGTAGCCATACTGCTTGCGGCCTACCGTCAGCGTCATGGTGGCGGGCGTGTCGCCGTCGTTGTTGCAGGCGATGTAGAGCTGATTGCCCTTGGCGTCCTTCACCATGTATTCCGATACGCCCTGGCCCCAGCCGCTGCTCCAGCGTCCGGTTTCGCCAAAGGCCAGCGCCTGCTGGCTGATCAATGCCGCCAAAGCGGCGAGTATTAGCGGTTTCATATTGGTTCCTGAGTTCGAAGATTGAGCGCCCCGCCAGGGGGCGCGCTATGCCGTCAGTTCACGCCTAACGTCGGCTTGAGGGCGTTGAAGAGTTGATCGAAGGTGGCTGGGGAGAAGGTGATGCCGCCACGGTCGCGCTTGGCCGGTTCCACGCTGGCGAACTGCAGATGGCCGGCGCGCAGCGCGATGGCCAAGCGATTGCCGGCCTGAAGGTCGTCGAGCTGAATAAGCTGCGCGGCCTGAGCGTCTTTCAGCGCGATGTTCAGCACCAGCACATTGGCGTTGCGCGCCAGCCGACTCCAGCGGATCTGGCTGCTCAGCACTTGGCCTTGGCTATCGCGGATGGCGGCGCTGCCATCGGCGTTCAGCCGCAGCAGATTGCCGCTCGCGCTGACGGGGATGTCGAGACCGAAGACCTGATCGACGGCGCTGTATGTCTTGGCCTTATCGCCAATCACATTGCAGGACTGGTTGTTGTTGAAGGCGGGATCGCAGTCGGAGATGCTGACCTGATCCAGGTTATGGCGGATATAGGTGGTATACCCCACGCTGCCGGCGGTAAAGTTGCCGCGCAGCGCGTTCAGCAAGCTGCTGTCCAGCGCGCCCTGCATCACCTTGGCCATTGGCTGGCCGTCCAGCTTGGCGGCGCGCAGTTCCAGCCGCCCGACTATGCCGATCAGCGGGTTCGTTACGGTGATGGCGTTACCGTCTACCTGGGCCTGGCCCCAGACCGGCTCCGGATTCTGGTTGCTGATGAAATCGGTCCAACTGCCATCGGCCTTCAGGTCGTACTCGCCTTGATGCGGGAAGAAGTCGGCCCATACGCTGGGCTGCCATTGCTGGGCCAGGTACTTCTGATGCAGCGTGGCTAGGCCTGCGCTGCTCAGGCTGCTCAGTTCGCGCAGGGCGACGGTCTGGTTGTTACTGCTTTCCAGACCATACCAGCTGTACACCCCGCTCTTGAGCACGGCGGCGGCATCGACATTGCGGCTATACCGCGGCTGGCTCGCCTGGGCATCGACATCCGCCTGGCTGACCTGATCCACACTGCCCTTGCTGGCGATGGCATTCAACACCGCGCGCACCTTGTCAGCATCGGCCTGGCCATTGCTGGCGAAGGTGGTGATCTTGTCCACCACCTTGCTGGCCAGCGCCGAAGTGGCCAGGTCCTGACCGGCGATGTAGTCGGCATTCAGATCGACGCTGCCGCCGAGCAAAGTCGTTACATTCTGCTCGGCAGCGCTGCGGCTCAAACCGGCTTCCATCTGCGCCGCCACCATGGAGGTCAGCGGCGTCACATGCTGATTGGCGGTATCAGACAGAATCGTGCTGAGGGTGAAGCTGGCCGGGAAGGTGTAACCGGGCCGGGACAGATCCTTGGTGGCCGGCGTGACCACCACCAACAGTTTCTTGCCGGCGACCGTGCCATTCACCGGCAGGCTGTAGCTGCCATCGGCCTGCGTGGTGGTGCTGGGCTCGCCCGGATCGCACACGCCGTTGTCGTTCAGATCCAGGCAGACCGTGGCGCCGACCAGATAGCCGTCAATCGCCTTGCCGGAAACCTGCTGTGTCGGCGTGGGCGGCGTGGGCGGCGTGCTGGGCGTGCCGCTATCGCCGCCGCCACCGCCGCAAGCGCTCAACAGCAGCGCGCTGCAGGTCACAGCCAGCATGCTGGAGAGGGAGGATGGGGTTTGCATATGCGTGTTACTCCTTGTTCATCGTGGGATCTTGGAAGGCTTTATCGGCGTGCTGAAGGGCCAGACTCATCGGGCATTCGATCCCAATTCCAGAGGTCGAGAGTCCTGCATGATGGCCCCCTGCTCGTCATGCCAATAAAATGTCGAATATACACTACAAATATTGACGTGTTTATAGCGTCGTGAATCTGTATTCAGATGGGCATTCTGATCTTCATGAACGATCAACGCCCCAAAGCCTCTGCTGCCCATCTATCGCCGCTTTCCATAGCCTTGGGCAAACGCCTCAAGCAATGCCGGCATGGCGCGAACAAATCACAGGAAACATTGGCGTTTGAGGCGCAGGTTGATCGCACCTACATCTCAGCCATTGAGCGAGGGGTAGCCAACCCATCCATCGAGACCTTGGCAGACATCTGCCATGCAGTTGGCGTGAGCCTGGCTGAATTTTTCTCGGTGATGGACCAGATTCCCCCGGCGCCCAGCGGGGAGCGGCGGGTAAATACTGCTACACCGCCTCAAGTCAAACGCAGCCGATTACGTTAATCAGGTAACCGTTCTTGCCCTGTACGTTGCGTATCGGCGGAAAGGCCCGAGGCGTCACCCTCCCCGAGGCGGCGAACGCGGTTGCCTCTCCAGATTCAAGGCCAGGACCAGGGCGAGGAAGAATCGGCCAAACTGGCCGAATCGTCCGCTGTACAAGGCCTGATACAACATGAGGGCCGCCACGATCAGTAGCGGGTGCATCGGTTTTCTGAAGGTTCTATCGGTGAACGGGGGCATGACTGCTTCCTTCTGCTTTGTGGAGTTAAGACTGCGCCGCCTTGCCCAACTGCCGACTAAGCCGCGCAGGTCGGATTGGCGTAGCAGGTGGTGGCGTCTCACCCGGCGTCGCGGTTTCGGGATAGAACTCTTCCAGCAGCTGCGGCACGTCTTCTTCGCTTTCTTCGAACTGGCCGTTTTGCAGCAGCTGCCTGGCCATGGCTTCCATTTGCGCGGTATCGACGCCAGCCTGCAGGGCTTGCTCGGCTTCCGTTCGCGCCTGAGTAACGGCATCGATCAGGCTGTGGCCGTCGCGCAGCGTCAGATCGACGTAGTAGACCGGGGTGCGGTAGGACTGGGTGGTGCTCTTGGCGCGCAGCCGCAAGGTCAAGGGCAGGTAACGGGTCAGGCCGCCGCTGACGGCTTCGAAGTAATGCAGCCGCGCCGCCAGCGTGCGCACCGAGTTGTAGCCGGTGGTGCGGAAGATGAAGGTGCCCAGTTCGTCCTGCTGGCCGTCCACCTGCACATTGAGCCGGCCATACAGCTTGCAGCCGGCTTCGCGGGCGAATGGGCAGCGCTCTGGACCGGCGCAGGCGGTTTCTTCCACGCCATTCGACGCGATGCGGCGCGCGGTTTCGCCGTTGCCGACGCAGAGCGGACGGCCCGTCGCGCGATCGAAGGCGCTGTATTCGGCGCGCAGGTTCAGTTCGCTGTGATTGAATGGCAACCGCACCGGAATGGCGCGGATCTTGCCGTTATGCGCTTGCTCGGCCAGTGGCTGATGCAGCGGGTGCAGCAGCCAGCCGTCGCGGTTTTGCACCTGGGTGGTGAGGGTGAAGCTGTCGTCCTTCTCCGGCAGCAGTTTGTCCTGGCGTTGCACCAGTTTGCCGATGCTGATCCGGCCGATGACGGGCGGGGTGATGGCGAGTCCCTTGATCATGATGCGCTCCTCTCGGTTTGCAGCAGGAAACGGCGGCTGCCGGCCACCGTCTTGCTGTATTGCTTCAACAGCTCGGGTTGTTCCAGGCTCAAGCGTTCCAGATCCGCGATGGTTCTATCCTTGGTGCGCTTCCAGCTGACGCGGCCGCCGGCAAACACGGCTGTGCTGGCCTGCCCCATCACGTTCTGCAATTGCTGCTTGGCATAGGCTTCCTGCGCCTCGATCTCTTCGCGGCGCAGCTTCAGCGCCAACAGGGTGTCGAACAAGGCGGTGCCTTCGCTGGATTCGGACAGATCCACCGTGGTGCCGCTGTCTTTGGGAAACAGCCATTGCAAGGCCTGGCCGGCATCGTCGGAACCATCCGGCTGCGGCGGTTCGTCCTGCTCCACGCCGCGCCAGAAGCGCGCCTCGCGTTCGATCAGGTCGGCGATCTTGTCCTCGTCGCGCTCGATGCGGTAAATGCGGAAGTCCTGGCCGCCGATCAACACCGCCACATCGGCCCAGGCGTGACCGGTAACGGCGAGTTGATGCAGCACCTGGCATTGGTAGGCGATGGGGATGCCGTCTTCCCACTGTGGCGCGCAGTGATAGCTGGCGGTCTTGATTTCGAGGGTGCCGACGCCGGCATCGGCGCCGACGACTTCGCGGTCCAGATTGGCCAGCATGAAGGGATGCTCGGCATGCTGCAGCACGGCGTTGACGCGCCGCACTTTCAGGCCGGTGCGCTGGGCATAGACGCCGGCCAGCACCGGCTCTAGGATCGTACCCCACAGCACCGGTTCTTTCTGCGACAGGTCTTCCGGCGTCTTGCGGCCGGTCTTCTCCAGCCATAACGACAGCGCGCATTTGTATGGCGACAGGCCGATGGCCGCCGCCGCGTCGGACGAGCCGATGCCTTGGCGGCGGATCGCCAGCCAGGCCTCGCGCGACAGCTTCAAGGTGGATGCCAGGCGCAGTGCCTGGCCGTAGCGTTCACGCATGATGACCTCCAAAAGCATAAAGCCCGATCTGGCGCAGGCCAGACCGGGCGGAAAAGAAAGAAGATGGGTAAAGCGGAATCGGCGGAGTCAGCCTACCGGGATCAGCTGCCTTACATGGGCCTCACACGCCGCGCGGCTGGCAAAGCCCTTCAACGGGAAATAGTCCGGCCCGTCGCAGGCGGCATCGTCCCAGTCCAGTACGGTGACAGCGCAGTCGGGATGCGAGGCGTAGACGGCGCTGACCATGCCGCCCTCGACACAGATCACGATCTGCAGCGGCGGCAACTCGGTAGATGGCAAGGGTTGTAGAGAGTCGGCGTGCATGGCGTTTACTCCAGCAAGGCCAGCGCCTGATCCAACGCGCGCTGTTTCAGCTGCGCGCCCTGGCCGAACCAGGCGGAATCCAGCCGATAGTCCTGATTGCGGGCGCGGCGATGATGATCGACATACTCCGTCACCGCATTGAGCAAGCCCCAGGCGGTGCCGCGCGCGCCGCTCAGCATCGAGCCCATCCCCGCGCCGCTGTACAGTGCGATCAGTTGCTGGGTGGGCTTGGAGATCGGCAGGCTGTCTTCGTCCGCAACAGCTTCGCCGGTGACAGCCTGGAAGAACTGCTGCGCCTCCTGCGGCGACACCGTGCGCCGGCTCAGCTGCTTCAGGTTGCCGATGAAGCGATCCCAGGACGACAGGCCGATGCCCAGCGCTTCCTTCACCGCCTTGGGATCGAATACCGTCGAGTGCGGCACCTTCACCGCGCCGCTGTTGTTGCCCACCGCCAGTTGCAGCGTGTTGTTGCACACCACCCGCACCGAAGTGAACTGCGCCGTGGTGGCCAGCGTGCCGTCACAGCTGGTGGCCAACAGTAGATAGGCTTTCACCTGATCGCCGCTACGAATCTGGGTCTCCTGCCCGGTACGCGCCAGTGCCCACAGCTTGCGCCCGCCCTTCAATACGCCCGCGGTTTCCAGCTCAAAACCGCCGGCATGCACCAGATCGTTGTAGAAGCTCAGCACCTCATGCGGCTGTACCACCTTGTAGCGGTTGGACACCACCGACAAGGGCGCGAAGGTGTCCGAGCGATACAGCACCTTGGCGTCGGCATGCGGCCGGATGTGCATGCCACCCGGCGCCACATTGAACAGCACGTCGCTCTGCTCAATGGTCCAATCCATCCCCGCCTCGCGCTGCCAGATGTCTACCGGCAGCCCCTCAGACAAACGATTGCCCAGCCCATGCCACGGCGTGGCGCCGACATAAGCCATGGTTTCCACTAGATGCGCCATTTCACTCTCCCAGAAATAGAAACCCCGGCGCGTGGCCGGGGCGATAAACGGATGCGGGCGGTAGCCCGGTAGTAGCTCAGGGAGGTGATATGTGGGTGAAAATTCTTTGAATCAAATCGCGTGTCCCTACAGGAGCCTGCTAATCTGCCTTTGCCGCCGTTCGGTTTACAGGCCGGCTAGGTAAGTAATGGATCAGTTACCTACTGTTCAGGAGAGAACCGTGTAAAACCACAGCTCTCAATCCTGAGTACTCTTGCTTCCACCCCATTGCTGCCGGTAGATCTGTCAAAGGTGCTGAAGCCAGTTAGAGAAAGTGAAATCAAAAGGGTGCCATCGGAGCAAGAAAAATAATACCTCGTTCCGTACCATATTGACACTCTGGAAGGGAAAACTGACTCAGAGGACGACTTGCGGTTGTACTATGTAATGCTTGACCAATTCGAGGCGAAGCGCGCATTATGTATAACAATTCAGTAAATCCGGACCCACTAAAACGTGCCGCTTACATCAAGGCTTAGACAGAAGTGACCTGTCTCTTATACACATCTCCGAGCCCACGAGACTCAAAAGGGGGGGGGGGGGGGGGGGGGGGGGGGGGGGGGGGGGGGGGGGGGGGGGGGG
>NZ_JAELTR010000043.1:0-34584 GCF_016428945.1 Chromobacterium sp. ASV23 | reverse complement strand
GGATATTGGTGTCGCCGGACAGGAACCACAGCAGCTCATGGATGATCGATTTCAGATGCAGCTTCTTGGTGGTGACCAGCGGAAAGCCGTCCTGCAGATTGAAACGCATCTGGTAGCCGAACACCGAACGGGTGCCGGTGCCGGTGCGGTCGGCCTTGTCATGGCCGTGTTCCAGCACATGGCGCATCAGGTCGAGGTACTGTTGCATGTCGATTTTCCCCACTCCGCCAAGGCGGCAAAACCAAAGGCCCAGATTGTAACACTGGCCGGAGCGGCCCGGCATACGCTAACATTCATTTTAAAATCAAGACAAAAGCATTATTAAAGCAAAACTGAAACGAGCCCATGGCAGAAGACTCAGACCTCGAACGCACCGAACCCGCGTCAGCCAAACGGCTGTCAACGGCTCGAGAAGACGGCAATATTCCCCGATCGCGGGAATTGTCGACGTTCGCCATCACCATGGCCGGCGTTTCCCTGCTGATGGTGCTGGGCGGCAAGATGGCCGTTTTCCTGCGCGAAACCATGCGGCAACTGCTCACCTTCAATCAAAGCACCGTGCAGAACACCGAGCCGGCGCTGCGTCAATTCAAGGAAGCGATCTTCGGCGCGCTGTGGCAATTGGCGCCGTTTTTCGGCGGGCTGGTGCTGGTAGCCCTGTTCATCCCCACCCTGGTGGGCGGCTGGAATCTCACCACCAAGGCGCTGGAGCCGAATTTCGGCAAGCTCAATCCCCTGCCCGGCATCAAGCGCCTCTTTTCGCTGAATGCCGCCACCGAGGGCCTGAAAGCCATTCTGAAAAGCCTGCTGATCGGCGGCATCGCCACCTGGTACATCTGGAAAGAGCGGGATGAGATCATCGGTCTGATCGCCATGCCGCTGGAAGCCGCCATCCTGAAGATGACCGACATGATCATCCACACCTTCTTCATCGTCACCGCGGCGATGATACTGCTGGTGGCGATCGATGTTCCCTATCAACTGTGGAGCTACTACAAGAAACTCAGGATGACCAAGGAAGAGGTCAAGCAGGAATACAAGGAGGCGGAAGGCTCGCCGGAAGTGAAGGGCCGCATCCGCCAGATGCAGCGCGAAGCCGCGCGCAAGCGCATGATGCAGGAAGTGCCCAAGGCCAACGTGATCGTCACCAACCCAACCCACTTCGCGGTCGCGCTGAAGTACGAAGACGGCATGCGCGCGCCGCAGGTGGTGGCCAAGGGCTCGCTGAAACTGGCGGAAAAGATCATAGACACCGGCAAGGACAGCCGGGTGCCGGTGATGCGGTCGCCGCGTTTCGCCCGGGCGCTGTATTTCAATGCCGAACTGGGCGAAGACATCCCGGCCGCGCTGTACGCGGCGGCGGCCCAGGTGCTGGCCTATGTGTTCCAGCTGCAGCAATACCAGTCGGTCGGCGGCGCGGCTCCGGTGTTCCCTGACCAGTTGGATGTGCCCGAGGAGCTTGACCCGTACAGCAAACGTCCGCAAGATTCGGCGCCAGAAGAAAGCCGATAAGCCAGCATGGACGCCATCCTCCAAATACTGCGAAACATGAAGATCGCCCAGCTTGCCGGGCCGCTGCTGATCATCCTCATCCTGACGATGATGATCCTGCCGCTGCCGCCGGTGCTGCTCGACATCTTCTTTACCTTCAACATCGCGGTGTCCGTAATCGTGCTGCTGGTGGGCATCAATGTCCGCAAGCCGCTGGACTTCTCATCCTTCCCGTCGGTGCTGCTGATCACCACCATGCTGCGGCTGTCGCTGAACGTGGCTTCCAGCCGCGTGGTGCTGCTGGAGGGCCATACCGGCCCGGACGCCGCAGGCAAGGTGATCGAATCGTTTTCCCACTTCCTGGTGGGCGGCAATGTCGCCATCGGCATCGTGGTGTTCATCATCATCACCATCATCAACTTCGTGGTGATCACCAAGGGCGCCGGCCGGATCGCCGAAGTCTCGGCCCGCTTCACCCTGGACGCGATGCCCGGCAAGCAGATGGCCATCGACGCCGACCTCAACGCCGGCCTGATCGGCGAGGACGATGCGCGCAAACGCCGCGCCACCATCGCCGAGGAAGCCAACTTCTTCGGCGCCATGGACGGTGCCTCCAAATATGTGCGCGGCGATGCCATGGCCGGCATCCTGATCATCCT
The DNA here is from genome assembly GCF_016428945.1 of Chromobacterium sp. ASV23. Classification (NCBI taxonomy): domain Bacteria; kingdom Pseudomonadati; phylum Pseudomonadota; class Betaproteobacteria; order Neisseriales; family Chromobacteriaceae; genus Chromobacterium; species Chromobacterium sp. ASV23. The sequence goes on along the minus strand of NZ_JAELTR010000043.1, from coordinate 32,434 downwards.
GATCAACGTCATCGGCGGCCTGATCGTCGGCGTGGTGCAGCACGACCTGCCGGTGGGCCAGGCGGCGGAAACCTACACCCTGCTGAGCATAGGCGACGGCCTGGTGGCGCAGATCCCGGCGCTGATCATCTCCACCGCCGCCGGTATCGTGGTGACGCGCGTCGGCACTGATCAGGACATGTCGGAACAGTTCCTGACCCAGCTGTTCACCAAGCCGCAGGTGCTGTACATCACCTCGGCGGTGATCGGCATGATAGGCCTGGTCCCCAATATGCCTCATCTGTCCTTCCTGCTGATCGCCGGCTGTCTGCTGGCGCTGGCGCGGACGATGGAGAACCGCAACAAACAGCAACTGGCCAAGGAACTGCAGGCCGCCCAGCCGGCGCCGGCGCCGGAGCAACAAGCGGCGGAGGTCGGTTGGAGCGATGTGCAGCATGTCGACCAATTGGGCATGGAAGTCGGTTACCGGCTGATCCCGCTGGTGGACCGCTCGCAGGATGGCGAGCTGCTGCGCCGCATCCGCGGCATCCGCAAGAAGATCGCCCAGGACCTGGGCTTCCTGGTGCCGCCGGTCCACATCCGCGACAACCTCGAAATCAAGCCCAGCGCCTACCGCATCCTGCTCAAAGGCGTGGAAGTCGGCCAGGGCGAGGCCTTCATCGGACAGTTCCTGGCGATCAACCCCGGGCGCGTCACCAGCGAGATCGGCGGCACGCCGACCACCGACCCTGCCTTTGGCCTGCCGGCGGTGTGGATAGACGCCGGCAAACGCGAGGAAGCGCAAAGCCTGGGCTACACCGTGGTCGACGCCAGCACCGTGGTGGCGACCCACATCTCCAACCTGCTGCAAACCCATGCCGCGGAATTGCTCGGCCGCGAAGAAGTGCAGGCGCTGATCGACCATCAGGCCAAGGAATCGCCGAAACTGATTGAAGACCTGGTGCCCAAGGTGGTGCCGGTGGGCACCTTGCAGAAAGTGCTTCAGCAATTGCTGACCGACGGCATCCACATCCGCGACTTCCGCACCATCATTGAAACGCTGGCCGATCATATCCCGCAGAATCAGGACATAGACGAGCTGACCAGCGCGGTGCGCACCGCGTTGTCACGCGTCATCGTGCAGCAGCTGTTCCCCGGCGAATCGGAACTGCCGCTGATGACGCTGGAGCCGCAGCTGGAAAACGTGCTGATGCAGGCGGTTCAATCCAAGGCCGGCGGCGGACTGGAGCCGGGCTTGGCGGAAAATCTGCTGTCCAGCGCCGCACAACAGACCGAGCAAGTGGAGATTCAAGGGTACAATCCGGTATTGCTGACGGCGCCGGGCTTGCGGCCGCTGCTGGCCCGCTTCTTGCGTCGGGCATTGCCGCAGCTGCGTGTGATTTCGCATAATGAGATTCCAGACAATAAATCCATTCGTATAATTGCGGTAATAGGCGGCAGCAAGGGCTAATCGACAATGGTGGTGAAAAAGTTCTTCGGGAAGACCACTCGAGACGCACTCAGGCAAGTTCGCGAAGAACTGGGGGCGGACGCCCTCATTTTGTCCAATCGCCCCACCATGGGCGGCGGCGTGGAAATCATGGCGGTGGCCGATTCCGACGTCGCCAACCTCGCCAGCACCCTGTCCACCTCCAGCAGCAAGCATCCGCCGCGCAACGCCCCCCCGGTGGTCAATCGGCCGCAACAACCGGCCCCCATTCCCCCCGCCGTCAACGGCAACGCCATGAACCGGGCCATCGCGCGCACTTACGCCATGCCGGTGGAACCGCTGGAAAGCCCGGCCCCGCCGCGCGTAGACGCGGTCCAGCCGCGGCTGGAGCCGGTTTATGCGCCGCCGCAGCCGGCCCCCGCCATGGCGCCGCAATATCAAGCCCCGGCCATGCCCGCGCAGCCTGCGCCGGCCGTGGCCCAAGCGCCGCGCGCCGCGCCCGCCTCGCCGCCGCCTCGGCTAGACATCGCGCCGCCAACGCATGCCAATGGCGAGGAGCCGGAGCAGATGGCGCAGGAACTGAAACTGATCGGCGACGAGATCAAGCTGCTCCGCAGCCTGCTGCAAAGCCAGCTGGCCAGCTTCGCCTGGTCCGATATGGAAGGCAAGGCGCCCAATCGCATCGAATTGTTCAAGCACCTGCTGGCGATGGGTTTCTCCGCCCAGTTGATCCGACAGCTGATCGAAAAAATGCCGGCGCAGTATCAAGGCGAAGTGGCGGTGAAATGGGCGCGCTCCGCCCTGGTGCATAACCTGAAGTGCGCCGACGCCGACCGCGAAGTGATGGATCGCGGCGGCATCTTCGCGCTGGTCGGCCCGACGGGCGTCGGCAAGACCACCACGGTGGCCAAGCTGGCGGCGCGGGCGACGATGCGCTTCGGCGCCCAGCACGTGGCGCTGATCACCACCGACAGCTACCGGATCGGCGCGCAGGACCAGCTGCGCATCTACGGCAAGATCCTCGGCGTGCCGGTGTTCTCCATCCAGAACGAGGGCGATCTGCAGCTGACGCTGGCCGACCTGTCCAATCGCCACATCGTCTTCATCGACACCGTGGGCATGGGGCAGCGCGACGCCCGGGTGCTGGCGCAGATCGACATGCTGCGCACCGCCGGCCGGCCCATCGAACGGCTGCTGCTCCTGGCCGCCAACACCGATGGCCACACGCTGGAAGACGTGGTGCGGCGTTACCGCGGCGAGGGTCTGACCGGCTGCATCCTGTCCAAGATTGACGAAGCCGTGGCGCAAGGCCCGAGCCTGGACGTGATCATCCGCAATCGCCTGAAGCTGTTTTACATCACCAACGGCCAGCGCGTGCCGGAGGACTTGCACTCCGCCAATGCCGCCTTCCTGGTGGACCGCGCGATGCGGGCGCAACAGATCGGCTCGCCGTTCTCGCTGCAGGGGGACGAACTGCCCATCATGAACGCCGCCCAGTCAGGTTGGTTGTAAGAGATGCAGGACCAAGCCGCCAGTCTCCGCTTGCTCGCCGCGCAACAGAAGCGCGCCCCCAGCTTCGCCTTCATCGGCTCGCCGCATGCCGGCACCACCACGGTGGTGACCGAGCTGTCGCTGGGACTCGCCTACGCCGGGCTGCGGCCGCTGGTGGTAGACTGCTGCCTGGGCCAGGTGCAGACGCGCCGGCTGGGCGTCCCCGCCACCGCCACCCTGGAAAGCCAGGTGACCAGCGTGGGCGGGCTGGACGAAATGATGATTCTGTCGCGCCAGGGCGTGCAGCTGATCAATCTGTACGCGCGGCCGGAGCAGCGCGCGCTGTTTTCCGCCCAATTGTGGCTGAGGATGGGCAGCGAGTTCGGCGCGCTGGAGCGCGATGCCTCCGCCCTGCTGATCGATGCGCCAAACCCAAGCCAAGACGCGATCCCTGCCAGCGTGGCCGACAATCTGATTTTGGTATTAACACCGGATGCCGATTCGCTGACCACCGCCTACGCTAATATCAAGCGGCTGGCCAGCCTTTATGGCCGCCAACGCTTCAATGTGCTGATCAACCGCGCGCGCCATCTGGACGAAGCGCGCGAGCTGTTCACCCGGCTGTCGGCGGTGGCCAGCGAGTTTCTGACGGTCTCGCTGCGCTGGGTGGGCTTCGTGCCGCACGACAATGCGGTGCGACGCAGCCAGACGCTGCACCGCCCGCTGATGGAGGCGTTTCCGGACAGCGAGGCCGCCGCCGCCTTCTCGCAGCTGGCCGCGGTCCTGCTGCAATGGGACGCGCCGGAAACCGTGCGTGACAGCACCGGATACATGGACTTGCTGATTGCCGCCTCGCGCGATTGGGCCGAGGCGGATGGAGCCAAACTGTTATGAACCCGTCCTTCCGCCGATCGGGCTACGTCGCAGCCGCCCCCAGCGTCGAGATCGACGTGGAGGCCTACGCGCCGCTGGTGCGCAAGCTGGCGAGCATCATGATCGCCCGGCTGCCTGCCTCGGTGGAGTTGGGCGACCTCATCCAAGTGGGCATGATCGGCCTGATCGAGGCTTCGCGCCAATTCGACCCGGCCCAGGGCGTGATGTTCGAAACCTTCGCCAGCCAGCGCATCCGCGGCGCCATGCTGGATGAGCTGCGCCGCGAAGACTGGTTGCCGCGCCAGGCGCGGCGCAACTCGCGACAGATCGAGGAAGCCATCTGCAAGCTGGAACAGCTGCAGGGGCGCGCGCCGCTGGAATCGGAAATCGCCGCCGAACTGGGCATGGAGCTGGAGCAATACCAGGAGATGCTGGGAGAATGCAAAGGCACCACGCTGCTGCATTTCGAGGACTTCAACAGCGGCGACGACGAGCACGGCCATAATCCTGTAGCCAATGTCGCCGATGATGACTCGCCGGACCCGCTGGCCGCGCTATCGGACGACAGCTTCCGCCAGCAGCTGATCTCCGCCATCAAGCTGCTGCCGGAGCGCGACCAACTGGTGATGGCGCTGTATTACGAGCAGGAACTGAACCTGAAGGAAATCGGCGCGGTGCTCGGCGTCACCGAGTCCCGCGTCTGCCAATTGCACAGCCAGGCCATCGCCCGGCTGCGCGCCAAACTGAAAGACTGGCTGTAAGGGAGAGTTCGGTGATTAAGGCGCCGGATTTCAGACCAGATCAATAACGGAAACCATGTGGACAAGATCAGTTTAATCGCAGTGGTGATGGGCTTGACGGCCATTATTGCGGGGCAAGCCATCGAAGGGGGCAGCATCGGCTCGCTGATGCAGCTGACGGCTTTCATGATCGTCATCGGCGGCACCACCAGCGCGGTGATGCTGCAAAGCACGCCCAAGCAATTCATGGCCGGCCTGCGCATGCTGCGCTGGGTATTCCGCCCGCCCAACTTCGACCACGAACGAATGATCCGCGAAGTGGTCAGCTGGAGCCAGGGTTCGCGCAAGGGCGGCCTGCTGTCGCTAGAAGGCATGATCGCCCAGCAGCGCGATCCCTTCACCAAGAAGGCGCTGCAGATGCTGGTGGACGGCACCGAGCCGGAAACGCTGCGCGCGGTGATGGAGGTGGAAATCAGCATGTTCGAGCATGCCCGCAAGCAGGCCGCGCGCATCTGGGAATCGGCCGGCGGCTATGCGCCGACCATGGGCATTCTGGGCGCCGTGCTGGGCCTGATCCACGTGATGGAAAACCTGTCGGACCCGTCCAAGCTGGGCGGCGGCATCGCCGTGGCCTTCGTCGCCACCGTATACGGCGTCGGCTCGGCCAACCTGTTTTTCCTGCCGATGGGCAACAAGCTGAAGCACTTGGTGGCTGCCGAGGTCGCCATGAAGGAGCTGGTGGTGGAAGGCGTGGTCGCCATCGCCAACGGCGAAAACCCGCGCATCATTGAAAGCCGGCTGCGCGGCTACCTGGCAATGCACGAATAAACCTCGGCCATCGGACATCAAAAAGGCAAGCTGCGCAGCTTGCCTTTTCTGTTTACAGCATGCGCAATTCGCGGTCCGGCTTGCGCAGCTCGCTCTCCAGCAGCTTGTAGTAATCGAGATCGAATGCCGGCTCGCCTTCCAGCGCCCCGCCATTGCGGCGGCTGCCCAGGTAGCACCAGCGGTCGAACAGATGTTCCACCACGTCGCCGCACACGATGTCGCGCTCTTGCACCGCGATGGCGCCCTCGAACGGCCACGGCTTGACCTTTAGCCGCTGCAGAGCAGACAACAGACGAGCATTGTGGCTGTCCACCGCCTCCTGGCCCACGCAGCCGCCGCGGCAGCGGCCGATCTGGTAGGCCGCGCAGGGCATGCCTTTGCGGCTGGTCACCTGCTCCACCCCAAGCACGGACTGGCACAGGCCCTGAGCCAAGGCGATCTGCGCGAGCGCCTTGCGGCCCTCGCGCGCATTGCGGAACAGGCCGTACAAATCCGCCGTGCGGCTGAAATCGATATCGCGCGCCGACACCGTCAACGGGCGGACAAAGCCGTCGGTTCCAGTCTGCAGCTGCAAGGTGCACACCTCGCCCATCATCCTGGCCCGCGGATTGTGCGCCGGCTGCAAACGCCCCAGCCACTGCAGCTCCAGCAACTGCGCGCCAAACTCGCTCAAGCACTCGCGCCATTCCACCCGGGCCACCGGCTCGTCTATCCGCACTTCGTGGCGGCTGGGCTTGCGCTCGGCGAAATGCCCCAGCGTCTTGCGGTACAGATTGGGCGCGCGGCCCACATACAAGGCCCGGCCATCCTCGCCGAACAAGGCATACACCCCGGCGGAATCCGGCATGTCTTCGATCTGCCGCTGCAATTCCGCCGGCAGGCTGGAGACTTCGGCCGGTTGCGACAACAATTGCGCCGCCTCATGCGCCACTTTGTCCGCGCCCAACTCGCGGCTGGCGATGCCGATGAAGCGGTATACCGCCTCGGCGTCGGCCAGGGCGCGGTGGCGCTCGGGCATGTCTATGCCATGGCGGGCGATCAGGCTATCCAGGCTATGTTTGAAATGCTGCGGGTACAGCCGGCGCGACAGCTTGACCGTGCACAGCGCGCGCGCCTGAAAACGGCGGCCCAAGCGGCGGAATTCGTTGCGCAGGAAGCCGTAATCGAAACGGGCATTGTGCGCCAGCAGCAGACGCCCTTGCAGGCGGGCCAGCAATTCGTCGGCCAGTTCGGCAAACGGCGGCGCGGCAGCCACCATTTCATTGCTGATGCCGGTCATGTTTTCGATGAAGGGCGGGATGGGCTGGCCGGGATTGACCAGCCAGGACAGGCGCTCGACGCGCTCGCCATCCACCAGCACCAGGCCGACTTCGGTGATGCGGTCGCGGGCGATGTCGCCGCCGGTGGTTTCCAGATCGACAATGGCGCAAGGCTGTTCAAACAGGGTATTCAATCTCGCTTCGCTTTCCTTGGCGCAGCCATGAATCATGACGTTTAGTTCAAAATGTTGGCCTGCCGCGACAGGAACAGGCGGCCAGTTTACCGGCTTTATAAAAAAAATCCTACGCTGTGTTGACACCCATATTTCACCTCTGTATTATCCGGTCTCTCGCAAGACACAACGTCTCGCGACACAGCGCACCCGTAGCTCAGTTGGATAGAGTATCTGGCTACGAACCAGAGGGTCGGGCGTTCGAATCGCTCCGGGTGCGCCAGGCATGTCCCTATAGTTTAGCGGTTAGAACACCGCCCTTTCACGGCGGTAGCCGGGGTTCGATTCCCCGTGGGGACGCCACAATACGCACCCGTAGCTCAGTTGGATAGAGTATCTGGCTACGAACCAGAGGGTCGGGCGTTCGAATCGCTCCGGGTGCGCCAGCTGTCCCTATAGTTTAGCGGTTAGAACACCGCCCTTTCACGGCGGTAGCCGGGGTTCGATTCCCCGTGGGGACGCCAGAATTCAGAAAAAGCCCAGCATTGCAAAATGCTGGGCTTTTTCGCGTTTCCACGCCGGAACGCAGGCGGCTTGCGCCGCCCCGCCGCCTAACTTTGCAATGCCAGCGTCGGCCGCAGCCGCATGGCGCCGAGCACATGGCGGCACACCGCCAGCGCCGCCACCACCAGGCATAGCAGCAAGGACAATAACAGCGTCCAGCCGCCAATCGGTGCCCTGGCGACAAAACCAGCCAGATAGTGGCGAATGAACAGCCAGGCTGGCGGCAGCGACAGCGCCGCGCTGACCGCCAACACCAGCAGGAACTCGCGGCTGACCAGCCCGGCAATCGCCAGGCCGCCGGCGCCATACAGCTTGCGCAGCACCACCTCCCGCGCCATGCGCTGCACCGAGTATGCCGACAGCACATAAATGCCGAAGGCGGCGATGAGCATGGCCACCGCAGAGGCAATCGCCAGCAACTGCGCTGTGCGGATGTCCTGGCCGTAGCGCTTGTCCAGTTGCTGGCCGGCGCTGACCGGCAGCAAGGGATAATCCGGAAAGTAGCGCGGCCATAGCTCGGCCAAGGCCTGCCGCATGGCGGACTCGCTGCCGCGGTAGCGTATCGCCAGCGTGCTGGCATAGGGGTTTTGCGAGCCAATCACGAAATACACCATCGGAATCGCCCGTTCACGCGAGGTTTGCTCGGCGATATCCGCCACCACGGCGCTGATCGGCTTCTTGCCGTCGGCAAAAGCCTCGGACTCGACAATGCGGCCAATGGCCTGCTGCGGCGAGGCGAAACCCAGGCGACGCGCGGCCGATTCGGACACGACCAGTCCCGCGCCGGGCCGCGCGGCGCCATTGCCGTCGCATGCCGCGGCGCTCCCCCTCGCCAACAACGGCAGACGATAGGTCGGCAAAAAACCGCAATCAACCATGCGATAGCGCATGTTCTGGTAGGTTCCGCCGGCCAGGCGGAAATTGTTGGCGTTGTTGCTGTCGCCAGCCGGCGGCCCATCCACGTAGCTCAGAGCCGCCACTTGCGGCTGGCGCGATAGCGCCGCGCGCAGCACCCTGCGTTGCGCCAGGTCCTTGGCATTGGCGTCACCCGCCGCCACGAACAGCAGCCCATCGCGCTCGAACCCAGCCGGCAGACGCGTGCCATGCCAGGTTTGCCAAGCCACGGCCAGCGTCACCCCCGCCAGGCCCATGGCGATGCCGAACTGTACCACCGTCAGCCCGCGCCGCAGCCAGACGCCTTGGCGGGTTTCCTGCTGATCGCGACCGGACAAGGCCTGGGTCGCGCGCACGCGGGCGGCAATCCAGGCCGGATAAACGCCGCTGAGCCCGCCTAGCGCGGCGGCGCCTAGCAGCGTCAGCGCAATACTCCGCCAGCCTATCATGCCGGCCAGGTCGCGCTGCAACAGTTGGCCGAACAGGGGCAGCAGCAGCCAGGCCAACAGCAGGCCAAGCAGAGCCGCCGCCAGCGCGATCAACATCGATTCGGCGATGAACTGCCCAGCCACCCGCCCCACGCCGGCGCCCAACACCTTGCGCACGCCGATTTCGCGCTGGCGCCGTATCGTGCGGACTGTCGCCAGATTGATGTAATTGATGGCTGCCAGCAGCAGGATCAGCAGGCCGATGGCGGCGCAGCCCAGCAGCATGGCGCGGTTGCCATGGCGCGCCGGGTCGGCGCTCTGATCGAGTTCCGGGTCCAGGTAGACATCTGGCAGCTTCACCGCGGAGAAGTCAAGCAAGCTTCTCCCCTGCTGCTTGGCCTCAATCGCCTGAAGGCTGGGATCGCGATAGCTGGGAGATTGCTTCAAGGCTTGCGCCAGCAGTGGCCCGACCTCAGCCGCCTCATGCCCCGGCTTGAGACGGAAATACAAGGACGCGCCCCAGCTGAACCAGTGTGTATAGAAGTCGGCGTACACGCCATCGCTGGCCATTCCGCTCACCCGCCCGCCGAGAATGGCGTAGCGTTGGGTGGCGGTTGCCGGCGGGGTAGCGACAATCGCCGCCACGGTCTGCAGCTTGCCCGCTACGGAAAACGTCTTGCCCAGCGCCGCGGCGGTGCCGAACATCCGCATCGCTTCTTCTTCGGTCAACGCGGCGCTGTCGGGCCGGGTCAAGGCCTGATGCAGGTCTCCCGCAAGCGTTTTCAGCTCGAACAATTCGGCAAAATCCGGATCGACCAGCGTCACCCAGCGATTGCTGACCGCGTTGCCCACGCGCACCGGCGCGAAGTTGCCCATCGCCATGCTGACCCGCTCCGCCACGCCATGATCGCGCAGCACCTGGCCTGCAATCACTGGGACTTCCTGCTGCCAGTCATTGCGCACGCCATCCATATTCGGCTTGGCCTTCAGCATGTAAACGCGCTCGCGCCCGGCGATATGCCGGTCAAACTGCACAGAGTAGGCGACATAAGCCCACAGCAGCACGCAGCAGGCAAAGCCGATGGCCAAGCCGCCGATCACCAGCGCGGACCATCCCGGTTCTTTAAGCAGCCAGCGCCAGCCGACGCGAAAATCTTCCCCTCGCAGGTAAGCCATGTGTTCTCCCCTATTCCATACAGGCCAGACCGTCGCCAGGCGCGCCCGGTCTGGCCATTTTCTTGTCAACCGCGCAGGGCCAATACCGGACGCAAGCTCAAGGCAGCCAGCAGATGGCGGCACACCGCCAGCGCCGCCACCACCAGGCATAGCAGCAAGGACAATAACAGCGTCCAGCCGCCAATCGGCGCGCGCTCGACGAAACCGGCCATGTACTGCCGGATATACAGCCACGCCGGCAGCAAGCCGATGACCGCGCCCGCCAGCAGCACCCACAGGAATTCCCGGCCGATCAGGCTGGCGATGGCGGCCTTGCCCGCGCCGTGCAATTTGCGCAACACCACTTCGCGCGCCATGCGCTGCACGGAATAGGCGGCGAGCACATAAATGCCAAAAGAAGCGATCAGCAAAGCGACGCCAGCCGCCGCGGCCAGTAGGCCCGCCTGCCTGGCGTCAGAAGCGTAACGCTGATCCAGCCTGTAACGCGCGCTTTCCATCTTCAAGGGATAGTCCGGGAAATAACGCGGCCACAAACCGGCAATGCCCGCGCGCACCGCGGCTTCGCTGCCCTGGAAACGCACGGACAGCACGTCGGCGACATGCCCGCTCGCCAAATACAGCCAGGAACGCGCTTTTTCATGCGCCGACTGCAAGCGAATATCCGACACCACACCCACCACCATGCAGCCGTCACCAGAGCCTTCGGCCCGCAGTTTTCTGCCCAGCGCCAACTGCGGCGCGGCATAACCCAGATCGCGCGCGCCAGACGCGCTCAGCACGCATTCGCGCCTGGCCTCATCCTGCGGGCTGGCGCAGCCGGGCAGCAAATGCCCGGCCAACAGCTTGACGCCATAGGTCTCCAGATAATCGCAGCCAACGCTGCGCACTTCCAGATTGACCGAGCTGCCCCCGTTCTTGACGCTGGTGAGGTTCATGCTGCTGTCGGCCAAGTTATTGACGCTCAGCGCCGCGCCGCGCACGCCGGGCAAGGCGGCCACCGCGGTACGCAGCGCCGCGCGCTCGGAGACGCTGCTGCCAGTCTGCAGGGTCAGCAGCCCCTCCACCTGCAGGCCGGTGTCCAGCCGGCTGCCATACCAGGCCTGCCAAGCGATGGCCAAGGTCACGCCGCTCAGCGCCATGGCGACGGCGAATTGCGTCACCGTCAAGGCGCGGCGCAGCCAGACGCCGCGCGCCGTTTCCTGCTGATCTCGCCCAGACAGCGCCTGCGTAGCCCGCACCCTCGTCGCCACCCAGGCCGGGTAAGCGCCCGCCAAGCCGCCCACGGCCACCGCCGCCAGCAGGGCCAGCGCCACGTTGCCCAGAGTGAACATGCCGGCCAACTCACGTTGCATCAGGAATGCGAAACCCGGCAGCAGCAGCCACGCCAGTAGCAAACCCAGCATCATCGCCAGCACGGACACCAGCACGGACTCCAGCAGGAACTGCCCGGCCACGCGGCCCACGCTGGCGCCCAATACCTTGCGCACGCCTATTTCGCGCTGGCGGCGTATCGTGCGCACCGTGCTCAAGTTGACGTAATTGATCGCCGCCAGCAGCAGGATCAGCAGGCCGATGGCGGCCAGCCCCCACACCTCGCCCGGTTTGGCATGGTCTTGACCGTCGCCCCCCAGGCCGGAGTCCAGCTTGGGGTCCAGATACACATCGGCCAGCGAGGCTGCGTCATACGTCACCATGGGCCGGTTCTTCAGCATTTGCCGAAACTCCGGAGGCAAGCCGCGCGAGAAGGCGGAATGCTCGAAAGCCTGCTGCAGCTTGGCCACCACCTGCTCGCTGGAAACGCCGGCGCGCGGCTGGAAATAGACGCTGCCTGACACTCCGCCCCAGTTATCCAGCATGGCCCGCGCCATTTTGTCATCCATCACCGAGAAATGGCGCGCCGCCAAAATGTCATAGCTCCGGGTGGAGGTGGGCGGCGGCGCCGCCACTACGGCGGCCACCACGATGTTCTCGCCGTTGATGCGCAGCGTCTTGCCGACCACGGCCGCGCTGCCGAACAATTGCCTGGCCTTGTCATCGGTCAGCGCCACCCGATCCGGCCGGCTCAACGCCGCGGCCAGATCCCCCGCCAGCACCTTGACTTCGAACAAGTGGGCGAAGTCAGGATCCACCTGCAAAACCTCCTGCATGCTGACCGCCCGTCCCACCCGCACCGCCAACAGGCTGCTCCAGGCGATGCTGGTCCGATCGACCAAGCCGCCGTCGCGCATCGCCTGAGCGGCGGGAAAAGGCGCGACGTTAAGCCACTTGTTATCCATGCCCGGCAGATTGAAGCGCGCCTCCAGCTGGTAGACCCGCTCCCTATCCTGCAGATGCTGGTTGTATTGCAGCGAATAGCGCGCGTAGCCCAGCAGCAGGAAGCAGCAGGCGAAGCCCACCGCCAGGCCGGCGATCACCAACGCCGACCAGCCCGGCTCCTTGATCAGCCAACGCCAGCCGACCCGAAAATCTCGCAGGATTTCATGCATGCCCGTCTCCTTACAGCTGGATGGCGTCAACCACTACGCGGCCGTCCAGCATATTGATCGTGCGCGAGGCCAGCGCGGCGTGGGACGGCGAGTGGGTGACCATCACCACGGTGGTGCCGTCGGCGTTGATTTCCCGCAGCATTTTCATCACCTCGTCGCCGTGGGCGCTATCCAGATTGCCGGTGGGTTCGTCGGCCAGCAGCAAGGCCGGCCGCGACACCAGCGCGCGGGCGATGGCCACCCGTTGCTGCTGGCCGCCAGACAGCTGCGACGGACGGTGGCCGGCGCGATGGGCCACGCCCAGCCGCTCCAGCGCCGCGTCCACGCGCTGCTTGCGTTCGGCCGACGGCACGTCTGAATACTCCAGCGCCAGCGCCACGTTTTCGCGCACCGTCAGCTCCTCGATCAGGTTGAAGCTCTGAAAAATGAAGCCGATGCGGCCGCGCCGCAGCTGGTTGAGCCGCGATTCGCTCCAACCGGCGACGTTTTGGCCGTCGAACCAGTATTCGCCGCCATTGGGCACGTCCAAGAGGCCCAGCAGCGACAGCAACGTGGACTTGCCGCAGCCGGACGGGCCGGTCACCGCCACGTACTCGCCGGCCTCGATTTCCAGATCCACGCCATTGAGCGCGCGGGTTTGCACTTCGCCGCCGATATGCAGCTTGCTGATGTTCTTCAGTTTGATCATCGTTTTCTTCTCCCTTGTCATTGCAGCGTCAGTTGCGCGTATTTGCCGAAGGCGGCGTAAGACGAGACGATGACCCGCTCGCCGGCCTTCAATCCGTCCACCACTTCCAGCTGGGTCTGGCTGCGGCGGCCCAGGCGGATGGCGCGGCGCTGGGCGCGGCTGCCGTCGGCATTCAGCACCATGGCCCACGCGCCGCCGGTATCGTTGACGAAAGCACCGTTGGGCAACACCAAACCCGACACCGCCTGTCCCAGCATCAGCCTGCCGTCCAGCCCCTGGCCCGCGTTCAGCGCGCCGGCCGGCTGCGCGTCGAACAACAGCTCAAGCTGGAAATGGCCGTCCTGCACCTGCGGATTGATATTGCTGACTCTGGCGGTCGTCGTCGCGCCGCCGTCCAGCTCGATGGCGGCCTGCTGGCCGCGCTTCACCCGCGCCAGATAGAACTCGTCCACTTGCGCCGTCAGCTTGTAACGGCCCTGCCCATCGACCCGGCCCACGCGGTCGCCCGGCTTCAGCGAGCTGCCGACCTGGGCGGTGAAATTGGTCAGCTGGCCATCCATGGGCGCGCGCAGCGACAACGCCGCCAGGCTGTCCGATGCCATCTTTGTGCCGCGGCTCAGCTCATCCTGCGCCTGCTGCATCTGCCGCAACGCATTTGCCTTGATGCCCAGCTCGCGCGCCTGGCTCTGCTGCTCGTCGCGGTAGTCTTCGCGATACTGCTGCAGCCGGTCGCGCGAATCCTCCAGCGCGGCGGTGGAGATAAAACCCTGCGCCGCCAGCGCCGCATCGCGCCGGTATTGGCGCTCCTGCTGCTTCAATTTCAGGGCCAGGTCGCTGAGCCGGCGGCGGTAGTCGCTGCGGGTCGCCTCCAATTGTTCGCGGGTGGACGACAAATTGGCGTACTGCTGCGCCAGATCGGACTTGCGCGCCAATAGGTCCAGCTGGCGCTGCGGATTGGACAGCCGCAACAGCACCTGGCCGGCCTTGACCTTGTCGCCATCGTGAACAAGCACCTCGTCCACCCTGCCGCCCTCAACCAGATCCAGCAGCACCGACTGCGCCGGCTGCACCGTGGCACGCAGGATCACTTCGTCGCTGAAGCGGCCCTGGGTGACGGTGGCGATCTGCAGCTCGCTCGCCGCCACGCGCAACCCGGACGGCTGCCAAGCCCACCATGCCGCAGCGCCGCCCAAGGCCAACAGCAGCGCGGCCAGGCCAGCCAGGCGGCCTCGGCTCCAGCGCTTGCGCGCCACCACCTCATCCATGGCCGCGCCGCTGACCGGCGCCTCCGCATGCGCCTCGCTCACGCCACCCCTCCCGCCAGCCAGGACAATTGCAGCTTCAGACTGAATACGCCCAGATTGGCCGCCACGCGCATGCCGCCCGCCCCCAGGTGGCAAGCGAAAGACAGCGACGCCTCCTCCAGGACGATGCCCATCAGGACCAAAACGGCAAACAGAGCCAACACTATCCAGGGAAATTTGCGGTTCATGACATCACCTCGCTTCGACGATGCCCTTGTCACAGCAAGCTCCGTGCCAGAATTTAACTCATTGAATATGAATGTAAAATTGATTCAGCCTCCCAAAACTGTCCGGAACCGGACAGCCATCGGCGTCCGATAGCGGACACTGTCCGCCCGGCGGACAGCGCCGCACTTGCCAAGCCGCCGGCGACGACGCAACATCATGACTTTGTGCTAATTAAAAGGTGGGCCGATGAGCCGCCCCGTGATCTTGCTGATAGAAGACGACGAAGACGTCGCGCTGGCAGCGCGCATGCTGCTGCGCAAACTCGATGCCGACTTCGTCCACCTGCCGCATCCGCAGCTGTTCGACGCCTGGCAACGCCAGCGTCAAGCCGATATCGTGCTGCTGGATCTGAACTACTCCCCCGGCGCGATAGACGGCGCGGAAGGCTTGGCCATGCTGGCCAGGCTGCGCGCGCTGGCTCGGCCGCCGCAGGTCTTCGCCTTGACCGCCTATGCCGACGTGCCGCTGGCGGTGGCCGCGCTGAAGCAAGGCGCCAGCGACTTCATCACCAAGCCCTGGCAAAACGACAAGCTGCTGCAGACGGTGGCCAGCGCGCTGCGCGCATTGCAAGCCGCGTCACCGTCCAGCCACGCGGCGGACGACGAACTGCTAGGCCAATCGCCGGCGATGCGGACTTTGCGCGCGCTGATCGCCAGCGTGGCGCCCACCGATGCCAATGTGCTGATTCTGGGCGAAAACGGCGTCGGCAAGGAGCTGGTGGCGCGGGCGATCCATCGCGCCTCGCAGCGACGCCATGGCCCCTTCCAAAGCGTGGACATGGGCGCGGTGCCGGAATCGACGTTCGATAGCGAACTGTTCGGCCACCGCAAGGGCGCGTTCACCGACGCCCGCGCCGACCGCACAGGCCGCTTCCAGAGCGCGGCTGGCGGCACGCTGTTTCTGGACGAGATAGGCAATCTGCCCTTGGCCAACCAGGCCAGGCTGCTGACCGCGCTGGAGCGCCGCCAGATCACGCCATTGGGCGCGGACCGGCCGGAAGCGCTGGACGTGCGGGTGGTCAGCGCGACCAATCTGCCGGAAATCCAGCTGCATGATCCGCAATGTTTCCGCCGCGACCTGCTGTTCCGCCTCAATACCATCGTGCTGCGCGTGCCGCCGCTGCGCGAGCGGCGAGAGGATGTCCCGCTGCTGGCGCGGCACTACCTGCGACATTACGCCGCGCAATACCGCAAGCCCTTGCGCGAGCTGTCCGAAGCCGCGCAGCAAGGCTTGCAGGCGCATGACTGGCCGGGCAATGTGCGGGCCCTGCGCCACGCCTGCGAACGCGCGGTCATTCTGGCCCAGGGCGAGCGTTACCAGGCGGCGGATTTCGATTTGGCCGGCGTCCCGGCGATGGAAACGCCTTTGGCGTCGCCAGCCGGCGGGCTGAAACTGGAAGAACAGGAAAGGCAGACCATACGCCAGGCGCTGGAGCAATCCGCCGGCAACATCAGTCACGCCGCCAAGCTATTGGGCCTGTCGCGCGCCGCGCTGTATCGCAGGATGGAGAAACATGGCCTTCAAGCTTGAGCGCCTGCGCGGCCTGATCCTGTCGCAAAGCGCCGGCCTGGCCGCCATCGCCGCCACGGCCATGGCATGCCGCGATGCCCCGCGCGCGCTGGTGCTCTGCCTGTTGGCCGCGCTGTTGCTGGCCGCCTGGCAATGGCGCAGCAGCGCCTTGCTGGGCAAGCTGTCGGTCCAGGCGGCTGCCGAAGCCGAGCCGGAACCGCTCAGACCATCTGCGCTGGCCGTCCATCCGCCGGAAATCCGCCTGGAGCACGCGCCGGTGGCCTTGTTCCGGCTCAGCGCCGACCATGTCGAACCGCTGAACGCCCGCGCCCGCAAATTGACTGCGCCCGGCAACAGCCGCGATCCCGCCGCCCTGTATCGGGCCTTGCAGGAGCAAAGCAGCGACCGCCGCTGGATACGCTTTGAAACCGAGCGCGGCGTGGAGCGGGCGCTGGCCTCGGCCAGCAGCCTGGTGATAGAAGGCCGCCCCGAACGGCTGCTGGCGGTGCTGCCGCTGGAAAGCGAGCTGGAGGCGGAAACGCTGCGGGCCTGGCAGCAACTGGTGCATGTGCTGACGCATGAGATCATGAATTCGCTGACGCCGGTGGCCTCGCTCTCGCGCAGCGCCGCCGGCATGCTGGAAGACACGCCGGCGCTGCCTGACGATTTGCGTCAGGAGCTGGAGCTGGCTTTCTCCGCCATCAGCCGCCGCGCCGACAGCCTGGCCGATTTCGTCACCAGCTACCGCAATCTGTCCGCCGTGCCGGACCCCAGCCCGGAAATCGTCGACATCGCCGAATTGTTCGAACGCCTGCAGGCGCTGACCGCGCCCGCCTGGCGCGCCCGCGGCGGCCAGGCCGTCTTCCTGGTGGAGTCGGCCGCCATGGAGTTGAAAGCCGACGGCGGGCAGCTGGAGCAAGCCTTGATCAACCTGATCAAGAACGCCTACGAGGCCACCGCCCACCTGGCCGAGGCCAGGCTGACTGTCAGCGCCAGCCTGGGACGCGGCGGCCGGCTGAAGCTGGAAGTCAGCGACAACGGCCCCGGCGTGGCGGACGACAAGATCGAACAGATCTTCACGCCGTTTTACTCCACCAAGGCCAAAGGACGCGGCATCGGCCTGGCGCTGGTGCGCCAGCTGGTCAACAACAACGGTGGCACCGTGCGCTATGCCCGCAGCCTGGGCGGCGGCGCCCGGCTGATCCTGACATTCTGAACTAAGCGATATATTCCTAAGTCATTAGTTTTGCAATAATTATTGGCTAAACAAAAATGACATAGTGTTAAATTGTGTTTTCCGAAATTTGCATAGGACCAGCCAAGCCTGGTTAGATTCCGTGAAAACACAGTTTAATTTTCATTTTACTGTCATTGCAGCAGCCCTGCTGTCTTACACCGGCTTGGCGCACGCAGACGACTCCCAGCCCGACGCGCTGGACAAAATCACCGTCACCGGATCGCGCATTGCGCGCTCGGCCAAGGAAGGCCCGACCAGCGTCACCGTCCTCACCGGCGCCGACATCGAAAAACAGGGTTACACCAATGTCTACGACGCGCTGAACAATCTGACGCAGAACACCGGCTTCACCCAGGGCGCGGACTTCGGCAACACCTTTACCCCCGCCGCCAACGCGATCAGCCTGCGCGGGCTCGGCCCCAACCATACGCTGACGCTGATCAACGGCCGCCGCATGGCCGACTATCCCACCGCCTACGACGGCCAGGTCAACTTCGTCAACCTGGCCGATATCCCATCGGTGCTGATCGACCGCATCGAAATCCTCAACGGCGGCGCATCAGCCATCTACGGCTCGGATGCCATCGCCGGCGTAGTCAACATCATCCTGAAAAAACATCTGGATGGAGTCAATCTCAACCTCAAAGTCGGCGGCGCCGAGCATCATGGCGGCGAGAATGCCCGCCTGCAGCTGACCGGCGGCAAAAGCTGGGACCAATTGAACGTGATTTACGGCCTGGAGCTGAGCCAGCGCAATCCGATCTGGTCGCGCCAGCGCGGCTTCATGTCGGACGCCACGGCGCAGGGCGAGGCGCCGGCTCCCATCCTGGCGCGGCGCATCGCAGGCGGGCGCTATCTGGACGCGGGCAGCGCCTGCGGCAACTTCGCCGGCATGTTTGCAGGCAGCGTACAAACCGTAGGCAATGCCCAAAAAGGCTATTGCGCCAGCGGACTGCTGAAGCCGTCCTACTGGACGATCCAGACCGGCCAAGCCACCCAGAACGGCTTCTTCAGCGCCAACTATCTGCTCAACCCGCACGCCGAATTCTTTACCGATGCCATGCTCGGCTTCAAGCGCACCGAGAACAATACCCGCGGCCCCAGCTGGACGGCGGCGGCGGGCCAGGGCAATTATTTCCTGAACCAGAACACCGGCAATTATGAAAGCTGGGCCAAGCGTTTCGCTCCGGAGGAACTGGGCGGCGCCAGCAATTACAACCGCAAGTGGGATGATCTGGCCGCCAACCTGACCCTGGGCGTGCGCGGCGATCTGATTGGCAGCTGGAATTACGAAGCGGCCTACAACGCCTCGCTCTACACCAGCCAGACCACCACACCCGCGCTGTTGAGCAGCGTGAATAGCTATTTCCTGGGGCCCCAACTCGGCACCGACAGCAGCGGCGTGCCGATTTACGCGCCCAACCTCGGCCGTTTCTACCAGCCGCTGACGCCGGCCCAGGCATCCAGCCTGATAGACAATAGCGTCAGCCACAATAAATCCTGGCTGCAGGTGCTGAGCCTCAGCGCCAGCGGCGAGGCCTTCCAGCTGCCGGCCGGTCCGGCCAAATTGGCCGGCCTGCTGGAATGGGGCAGCCAGGGCTTCAGCAACGAGCCGGACCAAAGGCTGAACCAGGGCGTGTTCTACAACGCTTCTCCAGCCATCAATGCCAGCGGCTCCCGCTCGCGCCAGGCGCTCGGGGCCGAGCTGTTGCTGCCGCTGGCCAAGCCGGTCAACCTGACGCTGTCCGGCCGCTATGACCGCTATGAGATCACCGGCAACAGCGAAGGGAAATTCACCTATGGCGCCGGGCTGGAGTACCGCCCCGCCAGCAGCCTGCTGCTGCGCGGCAACTATGCCACCAGCTTCCGCGCGCCGGACATGAGCTATCTGTTCCAGACCCAAACCCGCGGCTACTACTCCTCCACTACAGACTACTGGCGCTGCGCCCAGTCCGGCCAGCCGCTCGCCAATTGCCAGTACGCCGGCATGTCGCCGGGCTCCAACTACGTCAGCAATGGCAACCCCAATCTGAAGCCGGAAAACGGCAAGTCCTATGGACTCGGCTTCGTCTGGTCGCCAAGCAAGGATGCCGACCTGTCGCTGGATTACTGGAACATCACCATCAACGATCTGGTCACCACACTGAGCGCCGACAAGCTGCTGCGCGACGAAGCCGCATGCCGCGGCGGCACTCTCGACATCCATTCATCGGCATGCCAAGACGCGCTCAGTCGCGTGCTGCGCAATCCGGCCAACGCGCTGGTCGATCCGGGCGCCATCAACACCATCGTGGTCAATCCGATCAACGCCGCCAGCGAGCGCACCAGCGGCATCGACCTGAGCGGCAAGTACCGTTTGCGCACGGCAAAGCTCGGCGACTTCCTGTTCAAGGCCACCTACACCAAGGTGCTGACGCATACCTACCAGCAGTTTGCCAACGATCCGGTGCAGAACGAGCTTGCCGACTTGACCAACACCGACTGGCCGGACAAGCTCAGCCTGACCACCGACTGGAACATCGGCGACTGGTCCAGCACGCTGCAGTTGACGCGCTACGGCAAGATTCCCAATGGCGCGGGCACCGGCTACCTGACACCCACCGTGCTGGCCAACTTGAGCGTCACCTATCAGGTCAACAAGAAAACCTCGGTCGGACTGATCGTCAACAATCTGCAGGATTTCATCAAGAAAGACTACACCGGAGGCTGGCCTTACTACCCGGTGGGCAGCTACACGCCTTACGGCCGGCAAGCCTGGCTTGAACTGAATCACAAGTTTTGAGAGGGAATATCAAGCGACGGGATGCCGATAGGCATCTCGTTTTAGTTTGCGCACGGGAAACCGCAAATCTCTCGCGGATGACGGAAATGCGAAAAAGCCCAGCATTTTGCAATGCTGGGCTTTTTCTGAATCCTGGCGTCCCCACGGGGAATCGAACCCCGGCTACCGCCGTGAAAGGGCGGTGTTCTAACCGCTAAACTATAGGGACAGCTGGCGCACCCGGAGCGATTCGAACGCCCGACCCTCTGGTTCGTAGCCAGATACTCTATCCAACTGAGCTACGGGTGCGTTATCTGGCGGAGAAAGAGGGATTCGAACCCTCGATACAGGTTTAAGCCCGTATGCTTCCTTAGCAGGGAAGTGCCTTCGACCACTCGGCCATTTCTCCGTTCAGAGAGCGCCATATTAAATATCGACGCCCCTGGTGTCAAGCATCAATCCGAAATTATTTACGCCGGCTGGTCCAGTCCGAAAACCTTATGCAATACGCGAACTGCCAGTTCCAGGTACTTTTCGTCCACCAGCACCGACACCTTGATTTCCGAGGTGGAGATCATCTGGATGTTGATGCCCTCTTCCGCCAACGTGCGGAACATGGTGGAGGCGATGCCGCAGTGCGAGCGCATGCCCACTCCGACAATGGAAATCTTGGCCACCTTGTCGTCGGCGTCGATCTTGGCGGCGCCGATATGGGTCTGCACTTCGCGCAGGATGGACAGCGCGCGCTGGAATTCGCCGCGCGGCACGGTGAACGAGAAATCCGTGGTGCCGTTCTCGCCGACATTCTGGATGATCATATCCACTTCGATGTTGGCATCGGCGATCGGCCCGAGGATCTGGTAGGCGATGCCCGGCTTGTCCGGCACGCCCTTGACATTGATGCGGGCTTCGTTGCGATCGAACGCGATGCCTGCCACTACCGCCTTTTCCATGCTCTCATCTTCCTCAAACGTAATCAGGGTGCCCTCGCCTTCTTCCTCGAAGCTGGAGAGCACGCGCAAGCGTACCTTGTATTTGCCGGCGAACTCCACCGAACGTATCTGCAAAACCTTGGAGCCGAGCGACGCCATCTCGATCATTTCTTCGAAGGTGACCGTCTTCAGGCGGCGCGCCTCCGGCACCACGCGCGGATCGGTGGTGTAGACACCGTCCACGTCGGTGTAGATCTGGCACTCGTCGGCCTTCAGCGCCGCGGCCAGCGCCACGGCGGAAGTATCCGAACCGCCGCGGCCCAGCGTGGTGATATTGCCTTCCTCATCCACGCCCTGGAAGCCGGCGACGATAACCACGCGGCCTTCCTTCAAATCGCCACGCATCACATGCTCGTCTATCGACTGAATGCGCGCCTTGGTATGCGCCTGGTCGGTCACCACCTTCACCTGCCAGCCGCAATAGCTCTTGGCCGGCACGCCGATTTCCTTCAATGCCATCGCCAACAGGCCGATGGTGACTTGCTCGCCAGTGGACACCACCACATCCAGCTCGCGCGGATCGGGATAGTCCTGAATGTCCTTGGCCAGGGCGATCAGGCGGTTGGTTTCGCCGCTCATCGCGGAAACCACCACCACCACATCATGCCCCTGGGCCTTCCACTTGGCGACGCGGCGGGCCACATTCTTGATGCGCTCGGTTGTCCCAACCGATGTGCCGCCGTACTTCTGTACGATGAGTGCCATACGTGCTTCTTAATTGAAAAAAGTTGAATATCGAGCTTCGATTCTGACCATAGAATGTCCAGAATTGCAAGACGGAAATGCCCTGCGCCTATCCCCAGGCGAAATATCCGTCTATTCCCGGCGTGGGTTCGCCAGCACATCCGGCAGGCTGTTTGCATCCCCACAGCGCAACGGCTACAAACAGTATGAAGACTATGTATCCGAAGACGGGACCGATGCATGATTGCCCCTGTTCAACCCTGGCGCTGGATCCGGCTGGAAATAGGCTTGGCCATCAACGGGGCAATACAGTATGCCTTGTTCATAGATCATCCCCTGTTCTGGCCCGCCGTCGGCCTGAGCACACTGCTGATCACGCTGCTGGTCATGTGGCCGTCGCCGGCGCCCGCCATCGCGGCGCAGGACAGCGACCAATCCGCGTATTGGCGCAGCGTGGCTACCCATGTCTACGCGCTGCTGCCCTTATGGGCCGGCCATGTCGCGCTGGGGCGGGAGCAGATAGACGAAGCGGCCCTGCAGTTGACCGCCCGCTTCGACCACATGCTGCGCCAATTGGGCAGGCCATCCCCGCCATCGGATGATTCGCCCCATCCTCTGACCGCGGCGCAGAACAAGCTGACTAATACGCTGGAAGCGCTGCAACTGCCGGCGCCGCTGCAGAAGCAACTGCTGCCGCAATTGCAGCAATTGAAGCAATCCGGCCAGCAACTGGCGCTCCTGACGAAAAGCCTGCCCGCAGGCGAACCGTCGCCGACAGCCGCGCTTGAGCAGATCGGCGAGCAGGTGCGGTTATTGCTGCAACAACTGGAGTCCATCGATGCCGATGTCCACGACAGTTGCCGCGCCTGTCAGATGAAACTGGACGACCCGGCCGCCAGCCTGGACTTGCAGGCCACGATAGAAGAGGTATTGACCCATCTGCAGTTCCAGGATCGGGTCAATCAGATACTGTCCCATGTGCAAAACGATATCTGGCAACTGGAAGCGATGCTGCACGAGGCCTTGAACAGTCGAGATGACGCGCTGCCGGAGCCGCCGGATACCGAGGCCTGGCTGATCGCCCTGAAAAACAGCTACACCACCCATGAACAACGCGCGCTGCATAACCGGGATCATAACGACAAGACGCCCGGCGCCAGCGACATCACTTTTTTCTGAATGACGGGGAAGGCGGATGACCAAAACGATATTGATCGTCGACGACTCCACCACGCTGCGCCAGGTGGTGAGGATGACCCTGGTCGGCGCCGGCTATGAGGTGCTGGAGGCCGGCAACGGCAAGGAAGCCCTGGACATCCTGGACGGCCGCAAGATCCATCTGATCATTTCCGACGTCAACATGCCGCTCCTGGATGGCATTGAACTGCTCAAAAACATCAAGCAACTGCCCCATTACAAATTCACTCCGGTCATCATGCTTACCACCGAATCCGCCGAGGACAAAAAACGCGAGGGAAAAGAAGCCGGCGCCAAGGCCTGGGTGGTCAAGCCATTCCAGCCGCCGGCGCTGCTGACGGCCGTTTCCAAACTGATCCTGCCCTGAGCGGCAACCGACACCTGACGCAGGAGCGGACATGACGCTTTCCCTTGTCGCCGGGCATGAGCAAACCATCTACCAGGCCGCGCAATGGCGCGCCGATCTAGAACAGGCGCTGCGCAGCGAAGAGGACATCCTGCTCGACTTGTCCACCATAGAAGAACTCGACTGCGCCGGAGCCCAGGTTCTGATCTGGCTGCGCCGCGAGGCCGAACGGCGCGGCCGCAAGGTGGACCTGCGCGATCCCAGCCGCTGCGTGCGCGAGTTCGCCCTGCTGATGGGCCTGCAGCGCGAACTGCTCCCCGCCGCACAGAATGAGGAGACCAGCGATGGATCTTGAGCTGGCCATGCAGACCTTCCTGGAAGAAGCGCGCGAACTGCTCGGCGACATGGAAGGCATTCTGCTGGACATCGATCCCGCGCGCGCCGATGCCGAACAGCTGAACGCGCTGTTCCGCGCCATGCACACCATCAAGGGGTCGGCGGGCCTGTTCGGCCTGGATGACATCGTCGGCTTCACCCATCAGGCGGAAAATCTGCTCGATCAGCTGCGCGACGGCCAACTGCGGCTGGACGATGAACTGGTGGGGCTGCTGCTGCGCTGCCACGACCACGTCAAACTGATGATACAGGCGCTGGACGACAAGGCCGATCTGGCGTCTCTGCACGACGCGGCCTTGCTGGCGTCGCTGCAGGCTTATCTGGCCGCGCCGCACCCGGCGCCGACGCCGGCGCCTGAACCCGCTTCAGCCATGGAGGCGCAACAAGAACAAGAAGCGCCAGACGCGCCCTCTGCCCTGCCGCCGCATGAACCCTGGCTGCTGTCGCTGCGCTTCGGCCCGGACGTGCTGCGCAACGGCCTAGACCCGTCTTCCTTCCTGCGTTATCTGGCCACGCTGGGCAGCATCGAACAGATCGAAGCTGTCAGCTGCAACCTGCCCATCGGCGAGGACTTCGACGCCGAAACCAATTACCTGCGCCTGGAAGTGCTGTACCGCAGCGACATCGACGAACAGACGCTGAACGAGGTATTCGAATTCGTCCGCGAGGACAGCGAGCTGCATATCTGGCCGCTCGGTCGCGCAGGTGCCCATCTGGCGGAGGCCTGCGCCAATGCGACACCGGCAGAGGCCGAGGCGGTGCGACTGGCCTGGCAGCGGTTCGGCGCGCTGGACGAGACCGATGCGCAAGCTGTCGACCCCGCGCAGCCTCCCGCCGCCGAACCCGAGCCGCCGCGCGAGGCCGCCGAAGCGATTCACGAACCGCCACCACCGACGGCGGAAACCATGCCGGCCGCCAGCGAAAGCCGCCGCCTGCACGAGAGCAAATTTCTCAAGGTGGAAGCCGGCAAGCTGGATAGCCTGATCAATCTGATCGGCGAACTGGTCATCGCCGGCGCGGCGGCCAATCTGCTGGCCCGCCGCTCGCAACAGCCGCAGTTGGTGGAGTCGACGCTGGCGATCGCCAACCTGATCGAACAGATACGCGCCGGCACCCTGTCGATGCGCATGGTGCAGATAGGGGAAATCTTCCAGCGTTTCCCGCGCGTGGTGCGCGACGTCTCGCGCGAGTTGGGCAAGGATATCCAGCTGCACATCGTCGGCGCGGAAACCGAACTGGACAAATCGATGGTGGAAAAGCTGGGCGACCCGCTGCTGCACATCGTGCGCAACGCCATCGACCATGGCATTGAATCGCCGCCCATCCGGCAAGCCCACGGCAAGCCGGCCACCGGCAATCTGTGGCTGAACGCTTATCACGAGTCCGGCAGCATCGTCATCGAAGTGGCGGACGACGGCGGCGGCCTGAACCGCCAACGCATCCTGGCCAAGGCGCGCGAACGCGGCCTGCTGGGCGATGAGGACGAGCCGCCGGACAGCGTGGTGTTCCAGCAGATATTCGAAGCCGGCTTCTCCACTGCCGACCATGTGACCAATCTGTCCGGCCGCGGCGTGGGCATGGACGTAGTCAAGCGCGGCATAGAACAACTGCACGGCACGATAGAGATCGACAGCGAAACCGGCCGCGGCACCACCTTCCGCCTGCGGCTGCCGCTGACGCTGGCCATCATCGACGGTTTCCTGGTCGATGTCGGCCATTCCACTTTCGTGCTGCCGCTGGAGGCCGTGGTGGAGTGCATAGAGCTGCCGGCCGATCTGCCGGAAAACGGCGTGCACGACTGCATCAACCTGCGCGGCGAACTGCTGCCGCTGCTGCATCTGGGCCGCTTCTTCGAACTGCCGCCCATCGCCGCCGCCCGCCGCAACATCGTGGTCGCGCAATACGGCGAGCGCAAGGCCGGGTTGGTGGTAGACGCGCTGCAAGGCGAATTCCAGACCGTGATCAAACCGCTGGGCACGCTGTTCAGCGCGCTGAAAGCGATCAGCGGCTCCACCATACTCGGCACCGGCGAAGTGGCGCTGATCCTGGATGTGCCTGCGCTGATCCAGCATGCCTGCCGCAAGGAATCGGAACGCCTCGCCCATACCATCCCCCCAGCATCCACCGCCGACCCCTTTACTCAACGGAGCACGCCATGACGGCCCTCAAGGACATGCGCATCGCCACTCAGCAAGCACTCGGCTACGGCGCCATCATCGCGCTGCTGCTGGTGTGCATCGCGCTCGCCCTGCTCGGACTCCAGGAGCTGGGCGAAGTGATCCACGGCATCACGCTCAACAATCAGGAGAACCGGCTGGCGCACCAGCTGCTTGAGCAGAATCAGGAAGTCCGCATCGATATCCGCGTCGCCCTGCTGGCGGACCAGCCGGGAGAAACCTTGCAGGCCAGCCAGGCGTTTCAGGATTCGCTGCGCCGTTATCAGGACATCGAACAACAGCTGGCGCAGCTGTTCCTGCGGGAGTCGGCCACAACGGCCCATGAACGCGAACTGATGGGTGCCATCCAGACCGCCAGCCGCGACGCGCACCAGGCTTATCAGCAAGCGCTGGAGCTGTCGATGCAGCAGAGGGCCTCCGAAGCGCGCGCGCTGGTCAATGCCGGCAAAGGCGCGGTATTGAATCAAAGCATCGCCGCGCTGGCCGAATATGAAGACCAACTGAACAATGGCTTGGTGCAGCAAAGCGATCACGCCACCGCATCCAGCCGCAATCGCCTGCTGCTCTTGGCCGGACTGGCCATCGCCGCCAGCGTGCTGATCGCCCTGTTGACCCGCAAGGAACTGCTGCGCACGCTGGGCGGCGAGCCGCAGCAGGTGGCGGCCATGATGCACGAAGTGGCCAAGGGCAATCTGCAGTGCCGGATCACGCTGCGCGAAGGCGACCACGGCAGCTTGGCCGCTTCCATCATGCAAACCGTGCAGACGCTGGCCACCATCATCGCCGAGGTCAAGAGCGGCTCGGAAAGCCTGTCCGTGGCCGCGCAGCACATCCACGCCACCTCGCAGCTGCTGGCGCAATCGGCCAGCGAGCAGGCCTCGGGCCTGGAGGAAACCTCCAGCTCGGTGCAGCAGATGTCGGCTTCGATCAATCAGACCAGCGACAATGCCAGGATGACGGAAGGCATCGCGGAAAAAGCCTCCAGCGAAGCCGCCGCCGGCGGCCAGGCGGTGCAGGAAACGATACGGGCGATGCGCCAGATCGCCGACAAGATCAGCATCGTCGACGACATCGCCTACCAGACCAATCTACTGGCGCTGAACGCCGCCATCGAGGCGGCGCGCGCAGGCGAGCACGGCAAGGGCTTCGCCGTGGTGGCGGCCGAAGTGCGCAAGCTGGCGGAGCGCAGCCAGGTGGCGGCGCAGGAAATCAGCACCCTGGCGCGGGGCAGCGTCGGACTGGTGGATCAGGCCGGGGGCCTGCTGGAGGAGATCGTCCGCTCCAGCCGCCGCACTTCCGACCTGGTGCAGGAGATCGCCGCCGCTTCCGGCGAGCAGTCCGGCGGCGTCGGCCAGATCAGCCTGGCGATACAGCAGCTGAGCCACACCACGCAGCAGAACGCCAGCGCCAGCGAAGAGCTGGCCGCCACCGCGGAACAGATGAACCGCCAGGCGGAAAACCTGCATGATCTGATCGGCTTCTTCCATCTGGGTACGCTGCAGGGCGGCTCGCACGGCGCGCCCGCGGCGCCGCGGGCCAGCCACAGCGCCGATGCTTTCCGACGCATCGAATGACCACCGGAGACGCAGCCATGGCAGCACTGAACATTCTGCGCCGCAGCGACGGCCACCCGGTCCAGGAGGAACAAGGCGACATTCGCCAGTTCCTGACCTTTCAACTGGCCGGCGAAACCTTCGCCGTCGGCATCCTGCGGATACGCGAAATCCTGGAATACATCAAGCTGACCACCGTGCCGCTGATGCCGCCGTTCATCCGCGGCGTGATGAACTTGCGCGGCGCGGTGGTGCCGGTGATCGACCTGTCGCTGCGCTTCGCGCGCGATCAAACGGCGATCAACCGCCGAACCTGCATCGTCATCATCGAAATGGAACATGCGGAACAGTGCCAGCTGATCGGCGTGCTGGTGGACACCGTGCACGAAGTGCTGGCCATCCCGGACAGCGAAATCGAGCCGCCGCCGCAGTTCGGCAGCAAGATCCGGGTGGACTTCATCGAAGGCATGGCCAAGGTGGACAGCCACTTCGTGGTGCTGTTGAACGTGGACAAAGTGCTGTCGCTGGAAGAAATGTCGCTGCTGTCCGAACTGAGCCGCCAGGAAATGGCAGAGGAGGAGTGATGCGCGCTCGCCATCATGCAGTTGCGGGCCGTCGTGGACAGCCACCGGCCCGACGCGGAGACCCCCGATGAAAAACCTCACCATCCGCCAACAATTCAGCCTGTTGATCGTCTGCGTGCTGCTGGGACTGGGCCTGCTGACCGTCACCGCCTGGCAGGGCTTGCGCACCGTGATGATCAATGGCGCGCTGTACCATCAGGTGGTCATCGGCAAGGATTTCATCAACGACCTGGACCCGCCCAATCAGGACCTGGTCGCCGCCTTTCTGGCGGTGAACATGCTGCGCAACACCACCGACCCCTCGCTGCGCCAGCAGTGGTTCAACCAACTGCGAGCCAAGCGTGCCGAATTCTATGACAGCCAGAAAAAGTGGCAGGCCAGCGATCTGCCGCCCGATATGCGCGCCATGCTGGAACAGAAAGTCAAGCCCACGGCGGATGCCTTCTTCCAGGAATTGGAGACGCATTTGCTGCCGGCGCTGGAAGCCCATGATCAACTGGAGATCAACCGCTCATTCGACCGGCTGTCGGCCGACTACGAGCTCAACCACCAGGCCATCCTGCCCTTGATCGACAAAACCAACCAGATGCAGCAGGCAACGGAAACGGAAGCCGAACGCAATACCCGGCTCACCTTCTCCTTGCTCGGTTCGGTCAGCCTCGCCGTGCTGCTGCTGCTGACCGGCTCCTTGACCTGGATATACCGCCAGCTGGTGCGCCAATTGGGCGGCGAACCGCAGGCGGTGGCCGATATCGCGCGCGAGGTAGCCGCGGGCCGGTTGAACATCACCACCACGCCCGCGCCGCAGGAGAGTCTGCGCGACGCCATGCAGCAAATGTGCCAGCAACTGCGGACCATCATCGGCGATGTGAAGATAGGCGCGGATGGCATCGCCAGCGCGGCCCAGCAAATCAGCGCCACCTCCATGGCCTTGTCGCAAAGCGCCAGCGCCTCGGCCGCCGGCGTGGAACAAAGTTCGGCCTCGATCGAACAGGTCTCGGCCTCGGTCAGCCAGACCAGCGACAACTCGCGCACCACCGAAGCCATCGCCGAAAAGGCATCGGAAGAAGCCACCGAAGGCGGCAAGGCGGTGCAGCAGACGGTGCTGGCGATGCGCCAGATCGCCGAACGGGTCGGCATCATCGACGACATCGCCTACCAGACCAATCTATTAGCGCTGAACGCCGCCATCGAGGCGGCGCGGGCCGGCAAACACGGCGCCGGCTTCGCCGTGGTGGCGGCCGAAGTGCGCAAGCTGGCGGAGCGCAGCCAGGTGGCGGCGCAAGAAATCGGCGAACTGGCCGAACACAGCGTCACCGTGGCCGAGCAGGCCGGCCGCCTGCTGCTGGAGATCGTCCGCTCCAGCGGCCGCACCGCCGACCTGGTGCAGGAAATCGCCGCCGCCACCCAGGAGCAGGCCGGCGGCATAGGCCAGATCAGCCAGGCCATTCAGCATCTGAACCATTCCACCCAGCAGAACGCCGCCGCCAGCGAGCAGTTGGCCTCCACCGCGGCGGAGATGAATATGCAGGCGGAGCGGCTGCAACAGGCCATGGCCTTCTTCCATCTGGGCCATACGGCGGGGATGGCAGCCGGCGCTGCGCCCGCCTTAGCCATGGCGGCAGCGCCGGCCTTCACGCCGGATGCGGCCAAAACGGACGAGCACGACGATATGTACCGTTTCTGAAACTCGGACTGTACTAGATTGAAATGACACACAAGCCGCCGGCTCGACCCGACGCAAAACAAGGAAGCCTTGCATCATGGCGCCATCCCCGCCCAGCGCAACAGGAGCCCCGCCCGCAGCCGATTCGTCCAGCGACGCGGTATTCCTGCATCCTGGCGAATGGCACTTCGGCGGCAGCGGCACCCGCATCCGCACGCTGCTCGGCTCCTGCGTGTCGATTGTGCTATGGCACCCGCAGGCCCGCGTCGGCGGCATGTGCCATTACCTGCTGGCCCAGCGCAACCACCGCCGTACCGAAACCCTGTCCGGCCGCTACGGCGACGAGGCGATGCTGTTGCTGCTGCGGGAAATTCTGGCCTGCGGCCTGCCGCTGCAGGAGTTTCAGGCGCGGCTGGTCGGCGGGGCCTCGATGATGCTCAGCCGCGAACGCAAGCTCAGCCACGATGTCCCGTCGCGCAACATCAATCTGGCGCGCGCGATGGTCAAGCAGCTTGGCCTGCGGCTGCAGGGGGAAGACTTGGGCGGCAACTGCCCGAGGCTGGTGCTGTTCGATATCGCCAGCGGCAATGTTTGGATCAAACAATCACAAGAGGCCGAGCTGGAAGCGATGCCGCCTCCCAACGCAAGGACGCGCACATGAGCATCAAGGTTCTGATCGTCGACGACTCCGCCGTGGTGCGGCAGGTGTTGAGCCAGGTTTTCGACAAGGCCAGCGGCATCGAGGTGATGGACGTCGCCAATGATCCGTATATGGCGATGGACAAGATGAAGCTGCATTGGCCGGACGTGATCGTGCTGGATGTGGAAATGCCGCGGATGGATGGCATCACCTTCCTCAAGCAGCTGATGGCGACCCGTCCGACGCCGGTGGTGATCTGCTCCTCGCTGACGCAAAAAGGCACTGACATCAGCATGCAGGCATTGGCGGCCGGCGCGGTGGAGGTGATCGCCAAACCGGCGGCCGGGGTCAAGGGCTTCCTTGAAGAAAGCGCCAATCAACTGGTGATGGCGGTGCGCAGCGCCGCCGCCGCGCGCATGAACCGGATGCGGGTGATGCCGTCGGCCAGCGGCGCGGCGCCCAGCGGCGGCAGCAGCGCGGCGGCGCTGGAGACGCGCCCCAAGTTGTCGGCGGACGCCATCCTGTCCGCGCCGACCGGCAGCAATGTCTTCGCCACCACCGAACGCATCGTCGCCATCGGCACCTCCACCGGCGGCACCCAGGCGCTGGAGGCCATCCTGACCGAGCTGCCGCGCACCTGCCCGGGCCTGGCCATCGTGCAGCACATGCCGGAGAAATTCACCCGTTCCTTCGCCGACCGCCTGAACAGCCTGTCGCAAATCGAAGTCAAGGAGGCCAGCAACGGCGACCGCATCCTGCCCGGCCGCGCGCTGATCGCGCCTGGCGGCAAGCATATGATGGTCAAGCGCAGCGGTGCCTACTACCAGGTGGAAGTGGTGGACGGCCCGCTGGTCAGCCGCCACAAGCCATCGGTGGATGTGCTGTTCCGCTCCGCCGCCAAGTTCGCCGGCCGCAACGCGCTGGGCGTCATCATGACCGGCATGGGCGACGACGGCGCCAAGGGGCTGAAGGAAATGCATGACTGCGGCGCCAAGACCATCGCCCAGGACGAAGAAAGCTGCGTGGTGTTCGGCATGCCCAAGGAAGCGATCAAGCTGGGCGCCGCCGACGAAGTAATGTCCTTGGACATGATCGCCAAGGCGATCTGCCGGCAGGGATAGGCGCCGCCATGGTGCTGCAGATGGACGATGTACTGGTGGTGGAAGACAGCGCGGTGCAACGCCAGCATGCCTGCGATCTGTGCCGACAGCTCGGCATCGTCAATCTGCGGCAGGCGGCGGATGGCAACGAGGCGCTGGCGCGGATGCGCGAACAACTGCCCAGCCTGGTGCTGATCGATCTGGAAATGCCGGGCATGGACGGCGTGCAGCTGATCCAGCAGATGGCCAAGGACAATCTGTCGGTTCCCATCATCGTCGCCTCCGGCAAAGACTACCTGTTGATTTCCACCGTCGAACTGATGGGACGGGAGTTGGGCCTGCCGGTGCTGGGCGGCATCAAGAAGCCGCTGCAGCAACAGGCGCTGGAGGATCTGCTACGACGGGTATGGACGCCGCCATCGGAAAGCGGCGCCGAGGTGGAGCTGTGCCAGGATAAGGACGTGCGGCTGGCGCTGGACCAAGGCCAGCTGGTGCCGTATTACCAACCCAAGGTGACCCTGGATGGCGGCCTGCTGAAAGGCGCGGAAATGCTGGTGCGCTGGCATCACCCGGAACTGGGGGTGATCCCGCCGTCGCGCTTCATTCCGGTGATAGAAGCCTGCGACTGGGCTACCGAGCTGACGCTGACCATGCTGGAACAAGGCTTGCAACAATGGCAGGAGTGGGCGCGGCGCGGCCTGCGGCTGCCGCTGTCGGTCAACCTGTCCGCGCTGTCGCTGAAAGGCACGACCCTGGCCGACGAGATAGACCAGCGCATCCGCGCCAGCCGGGTGCCGCCTCGCTTCATCGTGTTCGAGATCACCGAAACCGCCGTCGCCGACAACCTGGCCGAAGCCATAGGCATCGCCGCGCGGCTGCGTCTCAGCGGCGTCGGGCTGTCCATCGACGACTTCGGCACCGGCTTCGCCACCTTCCAGCAACTGATGCGCTTCCCGTTCACCGAGCTGAAAATCGACCAGTCGCTGGTGACGTCGATCTCCAACAAGCCGCACCTGGAGGCGGTGTTCAAC
>NZ_JAELTR010000042.1:0-35187 GCF_016428945.1 Chromobacterium sp. ASV23 | reverse complement strand
TCGCTTGACCGCATGCTGCGAGGCGCGGATTCGCCAACTACGATGACATTAGACGCGGCATTTCTGGCTGTCGCGGCGGCGACACGCCTATGGGCAGAGATTGAACAATATCAATCAGCCGCCATCAGCGGGACCGTCTTGCGGTCGGTTCGTAAAGGGAGATTCATGCGCGGCATTGCTTCAAGCTCCCCGGCGTTGCCGGATTGGCTGGCCATGGCTTTGGTCGCAGCGGGATATTGGCTGGCATCCTGGTTGGGAGACCAGCTGTTGCTGCTGGAGCAGGGCATGGACAGCGTGGTCTGGCCGCAGCCAGGCTTGGCGTTGGCTGCGATGATCCTGCTGGGCTGGCGGGTGTGGCCAGGCGTTCTGCTCGGCGCGCTGGCCAGCGAGGCTTGGCGCTGGCGGACGACGCTGGACGGCATGAATTGGCTGCCGCCGGCGCTGGGCGTGGCCGTGGGGGTATTGGCGCAGACCTTGCTGGGCGCCTGGCTGATGCGGCGCTATTTCGGCCGGCGCAATCCCCTGGATAGCTTCAGCCAATGCATCGCCTTCAATGTGATCATCGTGGTGATGACGCTGCTGGGCAGCCTGATCGGCACCGCCTCCCTTTATTTTTCCCATCTGCTGCCGCAGAAGGCGCTGGTGTCGCGGCTGTGCCTGTGGTGGCTGTGCAACGGCTGCGGCACCCTGCTGTTCGGCAGCCTGTTCCTGAACTTCTATCACCAGGGTTGGCCGCGGCAAAGCCGCGATGTGTGGTACGAAATGCTGGCCTATTTCGGCATGGTGACCTTGTTGACCGCCAGCCTCTTCGTCTGGTGGCACCCGACGGTGGACACCACCTATCCGCTGGACATGCTGGTGCTGCCCTTGGTGGCCTGGGCGGCATTTCGCTTCACCACCCGCGAAGTGCTGATGGCGTTGCTGCTGATCATGTGGCTGGCGCTATGGGGCACCCGCCATGGCGGCGGACCGTACCTGGGCTATTCCGCCTACAGCACGCTGGTGATTCTGCAAACCTATATCGGCATCTTGACGCTGGTGTCGCTGGGGGTGAGCGCATTGATGTCGGAGCAGCGCAAGATCAAGGCCGAACTGAGCCAGCAGCAGGAGCGGCTGGAGCAGCAGGTGCGCATCCGCACGCTGGCGCTGGAGCAATCGCATGCCGAAGTGCTGGCCTTGTCGCGGGTGGACCCGGTCACCGGCATCGCCAACCGCCGCTGCTTCGAGGAAAGCCTGGACGGCGAATGGCGGCGGGCGCGGCGGCTGGGCGCGTCCCTGGGCATGCTGATGATTGATATCGATTTCTTCAAGCTGTACAACGACCATTACGGCCATGTCAGTGGCGACTACTGCCTGCGCGAGGTGGCGCAGGCGATACGCAGCAGCGTGCGGCGGCCGCAGGACCTGGTGGCGCGTTATGGCGGCGAGGAGATCATCTGCCTGCTGCCGGACACCGCGGAGGATGGCGTGATCTACGTCGGCGAGGCGGTGCTGGAGGCGGTGCGCGAACTGCAACTGCCGCACGCCGAATCGACGGTGGCGCCGTATGTCACCATCAGCATAGGCGGGGCCTGCGTGCTGCCGCGCGATGTGGCGGACAGCCGGCAGTTGATCGAGGCGGCCGACCGCGAGCTGTACCGCGCCAAGCAGCAGGGCCGCAATCGCATCATCGTGGCCGGGGAGGATCAGCGGGCCGCCGATGATGCCTAGGCGTGGCTGGCGTTTGCTGCGAGGATCGCGTCCCTAGCGCCCGCTCATGCGGCGGAAGCGTTCCTCCAGCTGCCGCAGCACCTGCAAGGCGATATCCAGCTGCGCGGGATCGATGTCCGCCAGCGCCTGGCGGAAGAACTCCTGGCGGTGCGGCGCCGCCGCCGTCAGCAAGGCCAGGCCGCCTTGGTCCAGCGAGACCAGGGTCTGACGATTGTCGGCCGGGTCGGTGTCGCGCCGCACCAGGCCTTCCGCCTCCAGCAGTTTCAATTGCCGGGTCAGCGCGCCTGGGTCCATCTGCAAGTGGCCGGCCAGCTGCTTTTGGCTGACGGTGCGCAGCTCCTCCAGCGCCTTCAGGATGCGCCAGCGCGGCAGCGCCTCGCCCACCAGGCTTTCGAAGGCGCCGTACATCGCGCGGCTGCTGCGGCTCAATTGCTGCAGCAGATTCGGTTGGCTGTCAGTCATGTGCAGGGGCCTGAGGCGGCATGGCGTGGCTCAGCTCGACCGGCGGCACCTTGCGCGCCAGCCACAGGCCCAGCAACAGAATCACCGCCACCAGCCACTGGCTGAAATGGATGGCGTCCACCAGCAGCAGTCTCGTGGCGGCCAACAGCGCGTCCGGCTGCGCCGCGGCGGCCGCCTGGCGGAACTGCGCCAGGATGTCCGGGTTGAGCAGGGTTTGCGGATCGGCCAGCCAGTGCAGCCATTGCGGTTGCTGGCGGGTCGTCAGCATCGCGCCGACCCGTTGTTGGAACTGATGGCTGACCACCACGCCCATCAAGGCGGTGCCCAGCATGCCGCCTATCATCCGCGTCGATTGCAGCATGGCGGTGGAGACCCCCAGCTGCTGCCGCGGCGCCAGCTGTTGCACGAAAATGGTCAGGTTGGGCATCAGCAGGCCCAGGCCCAGACCGCCCATCATCATGTTGGCGATGATCAAGCCATGCGCGGTGGCGGGGCCGACCCGGCTCAGCAGCGCGGCGGTCAACGCGAACATCACCAGGCCCAGCGTCAGCAGCCGGGTCGGATGGCGCAAGCGCTGCACGATGCGGCCGTTCAGCATGCTGCCTATGGTGATGAACACCACCAGCGGCGTCACCAGCAGGCCGGCCTGATTCGGCGACAGGCCAAAGCCGGCCTGGAACATCAGCGGCGCGTAGTACATCACGGCGAACATGCCGAAGCCCATCAGCAGCGACAGGCCGAATAGCGGGGCCAGCCCGTGGTGCGACAGCATGCTGGGCGGCAGCAGCGGGTTGGGGCTGCGCTTTTCCCACCAGATCAGGGTCAGCAGCGCGGTCAGGCTGAGCACGGCCAGTCCGCCCAGCAGCAGCGGCGGCTTGTGCTGCGGCAGCCACTCCACCGCCAGCTGCAGCGAGCCGAGGAACAGCGCGATCAGCGCCGCGCCTTGCCAATCCAGCCGCGACGGCGGCCGCGCCGAGTGGCGGATCACCGGCAGGAAGCGCCAGACGAACCACAGGCTGACCACCCCGACCGGCAGGTTGACGAAGAATACCCAGCGCCAGCCGAAGTATTCGGTCAGGAAACCGCCCAGCGAGGGGCCGATGGCGTTGGCCAGGCCGAAGGCGGCGGACAGCATCACCTGCCAGCGCAGCCGCTCGGCGGTATGCGGAAACAGGTCCGGCACGCAGGCGAAAGTGGTGGCCACCAGCATGCCGCCGCCCACGCCCTGCAGCGCGCGCGCCAGCACCAGTTGCGGCATGTTCTGCGCCAGGCCGCACAGCATGGAGGCGCCGGTGAACAGCACGATGGCGGTCAGCACAAACGGCTTGCGGCCGTGGTCGTCGCCGAGCTTGCCGAAAATCGGCACGGTGATGACGGAGGTCAGCAGGTAGGATGTGCCGACCCAGGCGTACAGCGAAAAGCCGCGCAGATCGGCCACCACCGTCGGCATGGCGGTGCCGACCACGGTCTGGTCCAGCGCCACCATGACCAGCACGCAGCACAGGCCCAGCATGGCCAGCAGGCGTTGGCGGAAATCCAGCGCAGAGGGGAGCGTGTGGGAAAAATCGGGAGAATTCATCATTGATACGGCAATAGTTGCTATATCAACTATTTTGGCGACAGCCGGCGGGGCTGTCCAAACTCAGGTGGTTAACAGATATTGCGGCGGCTTCAGTAGCCCTGGCGCGTCAGCCAGCTGGCCTCCTCGCTGAGGGCGACGGTGCCGACCAGCCAGTCGCGGAAGGCGCGCACCTTGGGCAGCTCGGCCAGTTCGTGCGGATAGACCAGATAGTAGGCCCACTCGGTTTCCAGCACGGTATCGAACGGAATCACCAGCCTGCCGCTGTCCAGATCCTGCGTCACCATCGAAGCCTGGGCCAGCGTCACGCCCATGCCGGCCACGGCGGCGTGCAGCGCGTATTCCAGCGCGTCGAAAGTGACTCCGCTCTCCGGATTGACGCCGTTCACGCCGGCCAGCTTCAGCCAGCGTTTCCAGGTGTTCTGGTCGCGCCACGGATGCAGCAGGGTGTGGTGTTTCAGATCGTCCGGCGTGTGCAGCGGGTGCTTGCCGGCCAAGAGGCCAGGCGCGCATACCGGGATCAGCTTCTCGCGGCAGATGCATTCCAGCCGGAGATCCGGCGCGGCTTCCGGGCTGGACAGGCCGACCACGGCCAGATCGTATTCGGCGCGGTTGAACGGCTTGTTGTGGATCAGCTGCGTCAGCAGGTGCAGGGTGTACTCCGGATGCCGGGCCTGGAAATCGGCCAGATTGGGCAGCACCCAGCGCATGGCCGGCGTCGGCGGCATGCGTACCCTAAGGTCGCTCTGGCGCAGGCGTAGCGCTTCGCTGGCTTCGTTGAGCAGTTGGAAAGCTTCGCGAGCCGGCTTCAACAGCGCCTCGCCTTCGGCGGTCAGGGCCAGCCCGCGGGCCTGGCGGGTGAACAGCGTGGCGCCGTAGTACTCTTCCAGCGTCTGGACATGGCGGCTGATCGCGCCCTGGGTCAGGCTCAGCGCGGCGGCCGCGCGGGTGAACGATAGATGTTCGGCGGCGACGACGAATACGCGCAGGGCATTCAGCGGAGGCAGCTTCATGCTGTTACATGCCTTTTCTTCATAGTTTTCATGAGATTAACTGCTTTGTGCGAAACGGCGGCACCGCGTATTCTGCGCAGTTGTCGCCGCAGGTCGCGGCGACTGGCACGGCAACCTGAATGCATAGCTGGACGAGCAGCCATGCATATTGCTTGATTCTGGCACAGCTTTGCCTGCCAGGCATCATCATTGTCGGACAATGATGCGCCCTGCACTCTCGTATGATTGGTCTGCCAGTCCACGTTGGCATGCACGGGCTCCTTGCGGAGCCCGATTTTTTTTGTCCGCCGCGCCAATAAAAACGCCGCCGGCCGGTAACGGCGGGCGGCGGGGGGAGTGGCGATGGGCGATCAGCAGCCCTGGCTCAGCGCCAGCTCCAGGCTCTTCTGGTAATGCAGCTGCGATTGCTCTTCCTTGCCGGTGGCCTCGAACAGCTTGGCCAGTTCGGCGTGCGCGCATAGCGTCGGCTGGATGGAGACGCTGGCTTCCAGATAGTTCTGCGCCTTGCCCCACAACTGCTGCGCCTGCGCCAGACGGCCCAGCGCCAGCAACAGCCAGTGGTCGCGCGGACGCTGTTTCAGCCAGTTGTCGGCGTCCTTCAGCAGCGCCAGCCGCTTCTCCACGCTCAGATGGACGGCCAATTGGCCCAGTTCGCGCGCCAGTTCCGGCAGCTCCATGTCGTCGCTGGCCAGCGCCTCGGACAGCAGCGTCGCCGCGTAGTCGTACTGTTGCAGGCGGATCAGATGGGCGACGATCTGCTGTTGCAGCTGCGGATTGCCGCGCTCGGCCTCCGGGATGCGGCGCAGCCAGTCGCGGACTTCGCGCTCGGACAACAGGCCGGCCAGCTGCTGCTGGTAGGCTGCCAGCCGATAGCGGCGCGCCTGTTCCGGCTCCAGCGCGTCAGCCTTCAGCAGCTTCTCGGTCAGCGTGAGGATGGCCTCCGGTTGTTTTTGCAGCAGGCGCACCTTCAGCTCCAGCTTCAGCGCGTTGGTCAGATTCGGCGACAGCGCGCGCGCGCGTTCGATGGCGGTCAGCGCGCCCAAGGCGTCTTTTTCTTCCAGCCGCAGCTCGGCGTCCAGCATGTGGCGCGCCAGCTGCAGACGCTCCGGCAATTGGTCGAGCTGGTTGAGATAGCCGTCGCGCTTGTCGGCTGCGCCGGCGTAGCCGGCGGCGCGGGCGGCGATCAACAGCGCCAGCGCGCGGTTTTCCGGGGCGTATTCGTCATCCAGCGACTTGGCGGCTTCCCGCTCGGCCTTCTGGAAGCGGCCTTCGAAGAAGGCGATGCCGGCTTCGCGCAGCGCGTGGCGGGCGGCTTTCAGCTTCTTCTGGCGCTGGAAGCGCTGCACCTGGCGTGGCAGGTCGGTGGCCAGCGCCAGCAGCCGCAGCACCAGATGGGTGGCGACGATCAGCCCCACTACCAGCACGATCATCAGGTTGAACGACACTTCCATCCGGTACGGCGGCAGAAACAGGATGGCGTAGCCGGTATTCAGGGTGGAGGCCAGCCCCACCAGCACGGCCAACGCAAACAGGCCGGTAATCCATAGAGCGAATCTCACCGCTTACTCCCCGCTGTTGCCTTGGGCATCGCGCACCGCCTTCAGGCTGGCGCTCATGTCCGGCAAGCTGATGTCCAAGGGCGCGCCTTCCAGTTCGGACAGCGTGGCCAGCCACTGGGTGGCTGCCGCGGCGTCGCGGTCGAAGTAGCGCTGCACGTAGCTGCGCGCGGCGGCGATGTCGGCGGCGTAGGTCTTGCCGTCGCGCTGCAGCAGCGCCAGCCGCGCGTCCAGCAGCCGCATCTTCAGGTTTTCGCGCAGGAAGAAGGCCTGCTCCGGCGACAGCAGCAGCGCTTCCGGCTTGTCCATGCGGCGGATGTGCACCAGCTCGCCCAGGCTGCCGCTGATTTCGGCGCTCAGACGTTCCCACCACGGGGCGCCTGCCGGCAGCTGCGCGGGCTTGCCCGGTTGCGCGCCGCCTAGGCGATGGGCGTCCACGGCCAGCGGCAGCGAATCGACGCTCAGCATCAGCCGGTCCAGCTTGACGGTGAGGCCGACGGTGTCGAGGTAGGGCAGCGCTTTCAGCTTTTCCAGGTCCGAGGCCACGGCCTTCTTCACGCCGATCAGCTGCGGGCGGTCGAACTTGGACAGCCGCGCGTCGACCATTTCCAGCGCCGAGACCGCCGAGCTGACATTGCCGGCGAGCTGCAGCTGCTGGCTGGCGATGGCCAGCGTGTGCTCGATTTCGGACAGCAGCCAGTCGGTGCGGTTCTTGGTCAGCTCCTGGTACATGCCGTTCAGCGTGGCGTACTGGCCGGCCGCCTCGTTGACGCGGGCCTCTACCATCGCCAGCTTGCCATCGGTGGCGCGGGCCGCCAGCAGCGCCTGTTCGGCGATGGCGCGCTGCTCTTTGCCGGCGCCGCTGCCTTCGGCCAGCCGGCGCGCCAGCTCCTGGCGCATCGAGTCCAGCTGCTGCTGAGTGGAGTAGAACTGCCAGCCGGAGACGCCCAGCGCGACGATCGCCACCAGGATGGCGAGATTGGGGCGCTTGCGGGCTGCGGGCGGCTGGGCCGGGATGGCTTCGTGGATCTGGGATTCGCTCATGGGTGACGACGGAACCATTCTTTTAGGCCGGCGACCATTGCGGCGTCGTCGGCCCGGGTTGTCACGACGCGTGCCGCGCCGAAGGCGGCCAGGCGCTCGGCAATGCGCGGATGCGGCACGCAGTACAGCAGGCATTGTAGCGCCCCGGTCCGGCTCGGACCAGCCAGTCGGAACAATTGCTCTACCATTTCGCTGGAAGTGATGATGACGGCATCGGGCGGCGCGGCGTCGAAAGCCGCCCAGTCCGGCGCGCCGTCGACGCGGCGGTAGATTTCGGCGAAGGCCGTCGTGGCGCCCCGCTGCGCCAGCGCGTCGGCCAGCAGCGCGCGGCCGCCCTGCCCGCGCACGATCAGCCAGTTCTGGCCTGCGACATCGGCCAGCTCCGGCATGGCCAGCAGCGCTTCGCTGTCGCTGCCAGCGGTTGGATGCAGCACAGGCTGGCCGGACAGCGCGGCCAGCCGCTTGGCGCTGCTCGCGCCGACGCAGGCCAGCCGCTTGGCGGCGAGGTCCATGCCGGCCAGCGCAGGCCAGCCGATATCGATGGTGCTGGGGCTGACCCAAAACAGCGCATCGGCGCGCGCCGCCTGCGCCGGCAGCGTTGCCAGCGCCTGCGGCAGCGCTTCGATTGCCATCAGCGGCAAGTGTTCGGCCTGCCAGCCTTCGGCGCGCAGCGCGGTCAGCAGGCCGGCGCATTGCGCCAAGGGGCGGGCGGCCAGGATGCGCTTCATTGAAGCCTCAGCGCGACTCCGCCAACACCGCGTCGATCAGCGGACGGGCGCCGGCGTCGATCAGCTTCTTCGCCACCGCGCGGCCCAGCGCCTCGGCATAGTCGGCCGGCGCGCTGGCGCTGGCGGTCAGCACTACCGAGCCATCCGGATGCGCCACCAGGCCGCCCAGGGTCAGCGTGCCGTCGGCCAGCGTGGCGAAGGCGCCCAGCGGCACTTGGCAGCTGCCGCCCAGCTCCTTGGCCAGCGCGCGTTCGGCGGCGGTACAGGCGCGGCTTTCGGCGTGGTTCAGCGGCGCGAGCAGCGCCAGCAGATCGGCGCGGCCCTCGCGGATTTCTATGCCCAGCGCGCCCTGGCCGGCGGCCGGCAGGCTTTCCGATGGGGCGAGTTCGCTCTGGATGCGTTCGGCCAGACCCAGGCGCTTGAGGCCGGCGGCGGCCAGGATGATGGCGTCGAACTCGCCCTCGTCCAGTTTCTTCAGGCGAGTCTGCACGTTGCCGCGCAGCGGTTTCACCGTCAGTTGCGGGAAGCGGGCGCGCAATTGAGCCTCGCGGCGCAGGCTGGAGGTGCCCACCACGCTGCCGGCCGGCAGCTCGGACAGGTTGTGGAAGCGGTTGGAGACGAAGGCGTCGCGCGGATCTTCGCGCTCGCACACCGCGGCCAGCGCGAAGCCGGCCGGCAGCGTCATCGGCACATCCTTCAGCGAATGCACCGCCAGATCGGCGCGGCCATCCAGCAGCGCCTGCTCCAGTTCCTTGACGAACAGGCCCTTGCCGCCGATCTTGGACAGCGTCTTGTCCAGAATCTGGTCGCCTTGGGTGGTCATGCCGAGAATGTCCACTGTCAGATGCGGGTACAGCGCTTGCAGCCGGGCCTGGATGTGCTCGGCCTGCCACATGGCCAGCCGGCTTTCGCGGCTGGCGATGACGATCTTGTCCATGAAACCGGGTTCCATTGCTTGCGATGATGATGGGCCGAATTCTACCACGCGGCCGTCATGGGCTTGTTCCCGCTGTTGTTGCGACGCAGCAGGATCAAGGCCATCTTGCGCAAATTGGCGTAGTCTGACCACTACGGCGCGGAAGCTGCTTATGATGAATGTTTTATTTTGACTGGCGAGGCATGGCCATGGCCGCCGTGGCCATACCTGACGAGTCAAACACAGGGACGACAATAATATGCACGATCAAGACAAGGATTTGCCGTTGCGGGCCGACCTGGCCTGCCTGGACCGGCTGCTGGCGGAGGTGGTGAACGAACAGGAGGGCGCGCTGGTGTCCGGCGCGGTGCAGGCCATCGCGCTGCGCCGCGGCGACGAGCGCAGCCACCCGCTGCCGCAGCTGGCGCCGCAGGCGGCGGCCTCGCTATTGCGCGCCTGCGGCCTGTATGCCCAGCTGTTCAATATCGCCGAAGACCTGCACCACAATCGCCGCCGCCGCGCCCACCAGCTGGCTGGCTCGGCGCCGCAGCAGGGCAGCCTGGGCCGCGCCTTGGCCAAGCTGCGCCAGGATGGCGTCAGCTTCCATTCGCTGCATCAACTGCTGAGCCACGCGCAGGTCGGCGCCATCCTGACCGCGCATCCGACTGAGGTGCAGCGGCAGAGCGTGCTGGACGGCCATCGCGCGGTGCGCCGTTTCCTGTCGAAACTGAACGCGCCGGACCTGACGCCGGATGAGCGCGAGGAGCTGGAAGCCAAACTGAAGCGAGCGATCCTGGCGCTGTGGCAGACCTCCGAAATCCGCCATTTCAAGATGACGGTGCGCGACGAGATCACCAACGGCGTCGCCTACCACCCGCTGGCTTTCTTTGAAGCCCTGCCGGCCTTGTACCAGCGCCTGGAGCGCGAGATCGGCCAGCTGTGGGAGGAGCCTGCTCGCCTGCCGTCCTTTGTTCGCGTCGGCAGCTGGATAGGCGGCGACCGCGACGGCAACCCGAATGTCGATGCCAGCCTGTTGCGCCACGCGGTGACGCGGCAGTCGCAGCAGGCGTTCGAGCATTACTTGCAGGAGCTGAAAAGCCTGTACCGCGAGCTGTCTTTGTCGTCGCGGCTGGTGGAGGCCAGCGCCGAGGTGATGGCGCTGGCGGCGGATTCGCCGGACAGCGCGGTCAGCCGCGCCGAGGAGCCGTACCGCCGCGCGCTGGCGACGATACAGGGCCGGCTGCTCGGCACCGCCCGGCAGCGCGGCGTGGAGCTGGCCTGCCGTTGGGATGAGCGCGCGCCGTACCGCGACCATCACGATCTGGCGCGCGATCTGGCCGCGCTGTCGGCCTCGCTGCGCGCCCATGGCAGCGCGCTTCTGGCCGAGGGGCGGCTATCGCGGCTGATCCGCAGCGTGGACGTGTTCGGCTTCTTCCTGATGCCGCTGGATCTGCGCCAGCACGCGGCGGTCCACGAGGCGGCGGTGGCCGAGCTGTTCAGCGGCGCTGGCCTGGAGGAATACTGCGCGCTGGACGAGGCGGCGCGGGTGCGGGTGCTGAGCCGCGAGCTGGCCACGCCGCGCCTGCTGTTCTCGCCGTATCTGCGTTACGGCGAGCAGGCCGAGAAGGAGCTGGCGATCTTCCGCGAAGCGGCGGCGATCCAGCGCGAGTTTGGCGTGGAGGCCATCGGCCAGTGCATCATTTCCAATTGCGCAAGCGTCAGCGACATCCTGGCCTTGGCCTTGCTGTGCAAGGAGGCCGGGCTGATCCGTCTGGACGGCGGCGTGCCGCGCGCCAGTGTCAACCTGGTGCCGCTATTCGAGACCATCGCCGACCTGGAAAACAGCCAGACCGTGATGCGCGCGCTGTTCGCGCTGCCGTGGTACAAGCAATTGCTGGATAGCCGCGAGCGGGTGCAGGAAGTGATGCTGGGCTATTCCGACAGCAATAAGGACGGCGGTTACCTGACCAGCCAGTGGCAGCTGTGGCTGGCGGA
The DNA here is from genome assembly GCF_016428945.1 of Chromobacterium sp. ASV23. Taxonomy (NCBI): domain Bacteria; kingdom Pseudomonadati; phylum Pseudomonadota; class Betaproteobacteria; order Neisseriales; family Chromobacteriaceae; genus Chromobacterium; species Chromobacterium sp. ASV23. The sequence continues at coordinate 24,184 of NZ_JAELTR010000042.1, read as the reverse complement.
AACCCGGCTGGTGCAGGTGTTCTCCGAGGCCGGCGTGCGGCTGCAGCTGTTCCACGGCCGCGGCGGCTCGGTGGGGCGCGGCGGCGGCCCGTCCTATGAGGCCATCGTCGCCCAGCCGGCCGGCAGCGTGGCCGGCCGCATCCGCATCACCGAGCAGGGCGAGGTGATCACTGCCAAGTATTCCGATCCGGCCATCGCCGGCCGCAATCTGGAAGCGCTGGTGGCGGCGACGCTGGAAGCCAGCCTGGGCCACCTACCAGGAGGAGAGGTCGACGCGGCCTTGTTCGACGAGCTGTCGAGCAGCGCTTTCTCCGCCTACCGGGCGCTGGTGGAGTCGCCGGGCTTCATGCAGTATTTCCTGGAAGCGACGCCGGTGACGGCGATCGCGCGGTTGAATATCGGCAGCCGTCCGGCCTCGCGCAAGGGCCTGGCGTCCATTGCCGACCTGCGCGCCATCCCCTGGGTGTTTTCGTGGTCGCAGTCGCGGCTGATGCTGCCGGGCTGGTTCGGCGTCGGTTCGGCGGTGGCGGCCTATGTGCAGAAGCACGGCGACGCGGGGCTGGCCAAGCTGCAGCATCTGTATCGCCACTCGCCGTTCTTCCAGGTGGTGCTATCCAATATGGAGCAGGTGCTGGCCAAGGCCGACCTGGGCATCGCCCGCCGCTTCTCCGAGCTGGTGGCCGACCGCGAATTGGCGGCGCGGCTGTTCGGCCTGATTGAGGCGGAGTGGCAAAAAACGCATGACGCCTTCTTCGCCATCACCGGCCAATCGCAGCTGTTGGAAAGCAACCCTACGCTGCGCCGCAGCCTGGAGACGCGTCTGCCCTTCCTCGATGCGCTGGGCCTGCTGCAGGCCGACCTGCTCGCGCGGCTGCGCGCCGAGCCGGACGACGAAGACACGCTGTACGCCATCCACCTGACCATCAACGGCACTTCCGCCGGCCTGCGCAATACGGGTTGAGCGTAAATAGGAACGCGGCCCGGCATGACCGGGCCGCGTGGGAAGCCGCCGCAGCGGGCAGGCCGCGGCGGCCGGGCAGACTCAGCGTTGGGCGGCCGGGCCGTCGCTGCCTAGCTCCACGGCGTAAGCCAGGGCCAGTTGCGAGAACTTCAGCGCATGGCGCGCCTGGCTGTCGGAATTGGCCAGGGTGTCGTTGCGGGTGTGGATGTAGGGGTTGGAGTTGTCGAAGCTGGACTCGAACGGGAATGAGGCGGCATAGCCCTGCGCGGTCCATGAGGCGTGGTCGGAGCAAGCGTAGCCGCATTGGCTGTAGCCGACTGTCAGATCGGGCAGATAGGCCTTGGCCAGATTGGCCAGGAAACTGTTCTGCGCCGCGTTGGTGTAGTCGGTGAACAGGAAGATGTCCTGTTCGTCGCCCTGGTAATTAGTCATGTCCAGCTGCAGCGCGCCCACCACCTTGATTTGCTGCTGCTTGAAGCGCTTGGCGATATCAGCCGAGCCGCGTAACCCCACTTCCTCCGCCGCGTAAGCCATGAACTTGATGGTGCGGCGCGGCTGGTAATTGCCGGCCAGCAGCACGCGCGCCACTTCGGTCAGGCTGGCCACGCCGGAGGCGTCGTCGTCAGCGCCCGGCGCGCGGCTGCTCTCGCCGGTGCCGTTGCCCACGGTGGAGTCCAGATGGCCGCCCAGCACCACCGTTTCCGCCGCATTGTCCGTGCCCTTGATGGTCAGGATCACCGATTTTTGCGGCCAGCCGGCATGGCTGATTTGCTCCACCGTGACATCGCCGCGGTTGCCGGCCAGCTGTTTCCACTGGTTGGCGATCCAGTTGGACGCATTGACGCCGTGGCTGGTGGTGTAGAAGCGGTTCTGATAGCTGGACAAGGACTGGATGGTGGCCAGCACATTGCTGTCCTGCAACTGCGGCAGCAGCTTGTTCACCGTGGCCTGGTTGTCGATGGCGTAGCTGGGCGTTTTCAGCGCGGCCAGCGGCGCGGCCGGGCCGTTCAGCGCGGCGCGGGCTTCTTTCAGGCTGCCGTGCACGATGTAGCCGCCGCAATGGCGCAGCTTGTCATGGATGGCATCGGACAGCTTGGGCAGCAGCGCCTCGTCCACCTGGACCAGATGCACGGTTTCGCCGGCCGTTCCCTTGGCGAGGCGGCCGTCTGCCGCCAGCGTGCGGCTTTCTTGGCTTTGGGCCCGACCATCCAGCTGGCGCAGCAGCTGATAACCCTGATCGCCTACTGAAATCCAGACCGGTTGGGCCTGAGCGGCGCCGGCCAGGCCCAATAGGACCAGCAGCGCGGTTTGACGCAGTTTCAACATGTGTGGGACTCCCGAGCGGAGGCCGGCGCCGTAGGGCGCCGGCATGGCTGTCGGATGCGGCCCCGCGCAGCGGGACCGCGACCGGGACGGCGTCTTAGGCTTGGCAAGCCACGCCGACGGCGCTGAAGGCCTTGGTGACGTCCGCGCTGTTGTAGCCGCGCGCGTCCGCCGCCTTGACCACGCCGCAAGCGGCGCTGTTGTAGGTGGCGTTGGCCGTCCAGTACAGGCGGTTGGCGTCGGTGAACACCTCAAAGGCCTTGCGGGTGTTCCAGCCGGCGCTGGTGGCGATCAGGTAGAACGCCTTGTTGTACACGCCGCTGGAATAGTGCACGTCCAGGCCGTCGTAGTAGTCCTTGGCGTTGCCGATGGAGGCGCCGTCCTTGGTCGGATCGGCGAAGTAGCGCAGCGCGCCGGACTTCTTGAAGATTTCCGCGCCGACCAGGAAGTCGTTCTTGCCCTTCATGTAGTACTCGGCCGCCTCGCCGGCCATGTCGGAGAAGGCCTCATTGATGCCGCCGGATTGGCCGTCATAGACCAGGCCGGAGTTCTGCTCGGTAAAGCCGTGGCTGACTTCGTGCGCGGAAACGTCCAGCGAAACCAGCGGGTAGAAGGTGCTGGCGCCGTCGCCGAAGTGCATGGCCTGGCCGTCCCAGAAGGCGTTCTCATAATTGCGGCCGTAGTGCACCTTCATGTACAGCTTCTGGTTGATCGGGCGCAGATTGAACCAGTCCTTGTACAGATTGAACACCACATTGCCGAAGTAATGGGCGTCGTTCAGCGGCGAGTAGGCGCCGTTGATGGCCTTGTAGGTGTTGGTCGGGCAAGCAAACTTGTACGGCGTGGTGCTGCTGCCGGTGCCGCCGTTCAAGTTGACGGTGATCACGTTGCCGCTGTCCATCTTGCAATCGCTGGTGACGATCAGCGGGCCATAGTCCTTGCCGTAGGTGTATTTGCCGGTTTTGGCGTTGCCGCCGGGGCCGTTCGCTTCGGCGTGGCTCAGGCCTTCCCACTGTTTCAGCACCTGGCCGCTGTTGGCGTCGATGATGAAGCTGGGGCGGCTGGGCTCCTTGCCGTTATCGACGACGAAGGACACCAGATAGACCAGCTGGGCGACATTGCGCTCGTTCAGGCGCACCACCAGCTCGGCTTTCTCGTTGTAGGTGGGGTTGCCATTGGCCTTCAGCGCCTTGGCCTGGGCCAAGATCTGGCCGCTGCTCAACGTCGGCTTGGCGGAGGCCAGATCGGTCTGGATGCCGGCGATGTAGTGGCCGGTCAGCTTGCCGGGGACGGCCTTCAGCGCGGCGGCCGACTTTTCCTCGACCACGGCTTCGCCCCATACCGGCACGCCTTGATAATACTGTTGGTAGCGGGTCACCACCTTGCCGGTGGAAAACTGGGTGCTGCGCAGCGGTTTCAGATCGGCCTGGCCGACCCCTGCGAAGGCGGGCGCGCTATTGGCTTGCTGTTTGCCCAATTTTTCCAGGTCGATACGCTCAGCAGCCATCGCCGCCGAGCCGAAGACAGCCAGGGCGGACAGGACCAAACCACGCAGCATCAGTTGCTGTTTTCTCATCACGGAACTCCAAATGTAGACAAGGCGAGACGGGGTGCGTCTCGCAACATGCCTCCGGCGGATGGCCGGAGGCCACGAGCCGCTGGATGTGGCCGGACGGGTTGTCGTTCTCCGCGAGGAGAAAAGGAAACGATGCGGCTTGGGCAATGTAGGTGTCGCCGGCTGTCTTTGCTGCCGTGCGCATGGCCCCGCTTGATCGTTCGCCACCCGGTTGTGCTGGTCCGGGCCGCATCTTGGCGGCAGCCTTTGGGGGCGGGCAATCGGCCATCGCCCTGCCAGGCGGATGGCGCGATCGGGATAAAGCCTAGTATCCTGACCCGTTCAATCCCAAATGCATAAGTTAGGTATTGGATTTTTCGATTGAAGATTCAGCTGATCTTTAGAGCAGTTGCATCGGTGTTGATGGAGCTTGCTTGAGCGGGATCGTTTGCCTGGCTTGGCTGGATGTGCTTGGACGATGTCGGGAAGCAAAATAGAAATTAAGCAATTACCGTGAATTTGCTTCGAGGGATGTATGTGATTGGTAAAAATATGACAGTGGAGGATGGTCTGATGGCGGATTCTGGCAAGCAGGATCAGGGCTGGCGGGGAGCCGATGATGAGGCTGCCGGACCGGTCAGACCGGTCCGGCAACCCGTTCAGGGGGCCAAGCGGGACAGCCTCCAGGCGCCGTCTTGCTGCAGCGTGTACAGCACGCGGTCATGCAGCCGGCTGGGGCGGCCCTGCCAGAATTCCACGCGGTCCGGCACCACGGCGTATCCGCCCCAATGCGGGGGGCGCGGCACGTTGATTGGATGGCGGGCGCCGTACATGGCGGCGCGCGTCACCAGCACCGCCTTGGAGGAAATCTCGCTGCTCTGCTCGCTGGCCCAGGCGCCCAGACGGCTGGTGTAAGGCCGGCTGGCGAAATAGGCGTCGGATACTTCCGGCGCCACGCGCGCGGCCTTGCCCTCGATGCGCACCTGCCGTTCCAGTTCCGGCCAGAAGAAAGTCAGCGCCACATAAGGATGGGCGTCCAGCGCCTGGCCTTTGCGGCTTTGGTAATTGGTATAGAACAACAGCTGGCCGTCCTCCACGCCCTTGAGCAGCACGATGCGCGCATTGGGGCGGCCATCGAGCCCGACGGCCGCCAGGTTCATCGCCGTGGGTTCGTGCACTTGGGCCGAGATGGCTTCGTTGAGCCAGATTTCAAACTGGGCAACCGGATCGGCCAGGCAGTCTTCGGGCGACAATTCCTTCTTCGAATATTCCAGACGGATGTCGGCAAGGTTCAGCGTCATGAATTCCTCCTTAGCTGGCTATCTTAGTGCATCGCGCCACCGGCTGGAATGGACGCGGTGGCGATCCGCATGATGCCCTTCCTCGAATACCGGGGTTTCTGCCAGCCTTTCGTCGCGAAAGGCGCTGCGGATCAGCGCGGTGCCAGTGTTCAACTGCGGCGGCTACGTCCAGCGTGGAGGCCTGTTGTTGTGGGCATCGCTGCCATGACCCAGGCGCGTTGACGGGCGGTTGGGTCAAACAGAATCGCCACGCAGCAGCGCGAGCAGCGCCTTGCCGTCCAGCCTGGCACTGGCGTCGCCGCCGGCCAGCAGGCTGTCGGCCAGCGCGCGCTTTTCCTGGTGCAGTTGGACGATCTTTTCTTCTATGGTGCCGGCCGCCACCAGCCGGTACACCGTCACCGGCCGCTGCTGGCCCATGCGGTAGGCGCGGTCCGAGGCCTGGTCTTCTACGGCCGGGTTCCACCACGGGTCGAGATGAATCACATAGTCGGCGGCGGTCAGGTTGAGGCCGGTGCCGCCGGCTTTCAGGCTGATCAGAAACAGATCGCCGTCCCCGGCCTGGAAGGCGTCCATGCTGGCCTTGCGCTGCTTGGTCGGCGTCGATCCATCCAGGTAATGGAAGCGGATGCCTTGCTGTTTCAGGTACGCGGCCACCAGCGCCAGGTGATCGACGAACTGGCTGAACACCAAGGCCTTGTGGCTATTGTCCAGCAGCTCCTCGCAGATTTCGGCGAAGGCCGCCAGTTTGCTGGCCGGCAGCGCGCTGTCTGGCTGTACCAGCTTGGGATGGCAGCAGAAGCGGCGCAGCCGGGTCAGCTCGGCCAGCGCCTGCATGGTCTGCCCGCCGGCGGCCGGGTCGGCTTCGGCCACGCGGGCCAAAGCCTCCTGCCGCATTGCCTCGTAGACATGGCGCTCCTGCTCGGACAACTCGATCAGGCGCGTGGTCTCGGTCTTGGGCGGCAGCTCGGTCAGCACCTCGCGCTTGGTGCGGCGCAATAGGTACGGCTGGATCAGCGCCTTCAGCTGCGCGCGGGCGGTATCGTCGCCGTCGGCGATCGGCTGGGCGTAGCGTTGTTCGAACTGGGCCAGATTGCCGAGCAGCCCAGGCGCGATGAAGCGGAACAGGCTCCACAGCTCGCCCAGGTGGTTCTCCACCGGCGTGCCGCTGGCGGCCAGGCGGAAATCGGCGCGCAGGCTTTGCGCCACCTGGGCGCGCTGGCTCTGCGGGTTCTTGATCGCCTGCGCCTCGTCCAGCACCACCGACGCCCAATGCACCTCGCCGAACGCGTCCGCCTCGCGCTGCAGCAGGCCGTAGCTGACGATCACCAGATCGCCGGGGCCGATATCGTCCAGCCGCCGTTGTTGATGGTAGGCGCGCAGACGCAGGCTGGGCGCGAAGCGCGCGGCTTCGGCTAGCCAGTTCAGCGCCACCGAAGTCGGCGCTACCGCCAGCTGCGGGCCGAGATGGGCGCGAGTCAGCATCAGCGACAGCGTCTGCACCGTTTTGCCCAGGCCCATGTCGTCGGCCAGGCAGGCGCCGACGCCCCAGTGCGCCAGCCGCGCCATCCAGGCGAAGCCTTGCAGCTGATAAGGCCGCAAGGTGGCGTGGAGAGTGGACGGCACTTGCGGTTCGAATATTGTCGCTTCGCGCCAGCGCGCCGCCTGCTGTTGCCAGCCATCGTCGCCGTCGAACTGGCCGGCGTCTTCGCCCAGCGCCTGCAGGCGCGGGCCGGCCAAGGGGCTGATCGCCAGCCCGTCCGGCCCTGCGTGGTCCACCATGCGGGCCAGTTCGTCCAGCCTATCTCGCAGGCTGCCGGACAGCGCCAGCCAGTCGCCATCGGACAGTTGCAGGTATTTGCCTTTTTGATTGGCCAGCGCCGCCAGCAGGTGGCGCAACGCCAGGACGCGGCCGTCGTCCAGCGCCAGTTCGCCCTCGGCCTGCAGCCAGCCGCCGCGCCGCTTCACTTTCAATTTCAGTTGCGGCATGCCGTCGGCGGCGGCCAGGCGGATTTTATCGCCCTGCGGCCACAGGCAGGCGACGCGGTCTTCGCCGGCCGCCTGCAATTGCGACAACAAGGACAATGCCGAATGTTGGTCGGCGAACAGCCAGCCGTCGCCATCGCGCTGGCCGCGTCCGATCGCCGGACAGGCCTCGCGCAGCGCGCGCAGGCGGCGCGCTTCTTCGGGCAGGTCGCGGACGAACTGGCGGTACGCCCCATCGACGTCGAGCACCAGGCCCGCCGCGCCGCGGCCCGGCGCGCTCCAGGCGGCGGCCGGATGCGGCTTGACCTTCAGTTGCAGCCGCAGGCCCTCTGGCTGGCGGGTCAGCAAGGCGTATAGCGTCGGATCGGCCGCCTCGCTTGGCAAGGCCGGATCGAAAGCCGGGCTGGCGTCCACCAGCGGCAGTCCGGGCGCGACGTCGCGTATTGCCTCCAGCACCCGCTGCCGCGCCTGCCACGGCACGGTCAGGCCGTGGCCGACCAGATCCGCCAGCGCCTTCAGTTCGTCGGTCAGTGGGTAGACCAGCAGCCGCTCCGGCTGCGGCCGTTGCCACAGCACGCCGCCGCAGCTGGCCAGTCCGTCCGGCAGCAGCTTCAACCGTAGCTCCGCGCCCACCCGCTCCATCTGCAAGGCCGGCTGGCCCGCCTCGACATGAATGCGCCGCGCCGGTGCGGCGGCGTCGAACAGCAAGGGATGGCCGATCAAGGCCGGCAGCAGCGGCGTGGCGTCGATCAGCGCGGCGTCGCCATCGTATTGCCGCAGCAGCGCCAGCAATTGTCGCAGCAGCGGCACATCATGCTCGGCCACCGATGCGTGCTCGTCGCGCAGCAAGGATGGGAGCGAGCAGGCGCGGCCGCGGCTCCAGCCGTCCGGGCCGGCGTTTTGCAGCAGCGGCTGCAGCTGGACGCCGGAGTCGGCCAGGCGCAGCCGCCAGATCAGGCGAGACGAAGAGGCGTTCATGGTTGGGATGGGCAGCAAAAACGGCAGCCGGGGCTGCCGTTCCGTCGCTTGCCGTATTGCTTAGACGCGGGCAAAGGCGCGGCCGGCGGCGGCGATGGTCTGCTCAATCATTGCATCGGTGTGGGCGATGGAGACGAAGCCAGCTTCGTAGGCGGACGGCGCGAAATAGATGCCCTCGTCCAGCATGGCGTGGAAGAAGCGCTTGAAGCGCTCGATGTCGCAACGGGTGGCTTCGGCATAGGACTTGGGCGCTTTGTCGCTGAAGTAAAAGCCGAACATGCCGCCCACGCTGTCGGTGGACAGCGTGACGCCGGCGTTCTTGGCCTCATCGGCCAGGCCTTGCGCCAGGCGCGCGGTGCGGCGGGACAGCGTCTCGTAGAAGCCGGGTTGCTGGATCAATTTCAGCGTGGCCATGCCGGCGGCGACGGACAGCGGGTTGCCGGACAGGGTGCCGGCCTGGTAGACGGTGCCCAGCGGGGCGATCTTGCCCATGATGTCGGCGCGGCCGCCGAAGGCCGCCAGCGGCATGCCGCCGCCGACCACCTTGCCCAGCGTGGTCAGGTCCGGGGTGATGCCGTGCAGGCCTTGCGCGCAGGTCTTGGCCACGCGGAAGCCGGTCATCACCTCGTCGTAGATCAGCACCGCGCCGTGCCGCTCGGTCAGGCTGCGCAGCGTTTTGACGAACTCCGCCGACGGTTGGATCAAGTTCATATTGCCGGCGATCGGCTCCAGGATGACGCAGGCGATCTTGTCGCCGATCTCGGCGAAAGTGCGCGCCAGCTGTTCCACGTCGTTGTACTGCAGCACCAGCGTGTGTTGGGTGAAGTCCGCCGGCACGCCGCCGGACGACGGGTTGCCAAAGGTCAGCAAGCCGGAGCCTGCCTTGACCAGCAGGCTGTCGGAATGGCCGTGGTAGCAGCCTTCGAACTTGACGATCAGGTCGCGGCCGGTGAAGCCGCGCGCCAAGCGGATGGCGGTCATGGTCGCCTCGGTGCCGGACGACACCAGCCGCACTTGCTCCACCGACGGCAACAGCTTGCAGATTTCCTCGGCGATCACCACTTCGCCTTCGGTCGGCGCGCCGAAGGACAGGCCGCCGACGGCCGCGTCCTGCACCGCCTTCACCACCTCGGGGTGGGCATGGCCGACGATGGCCGGGCCCCAGGAACCGACGTAATCCAGATACTGTTTGCCGTCGGCATCCCAGAAGTAGGCGCCCTCGGCGCGGGCGACGAAGCGCGGCGTGCCGCCGACTTGGCCAAAGGCGCGCACCGGCGAGTTGACGCCGCCGGGGATCACTTTCTTGCCACGTTCGAACAGTTCCAGATTGCGGGACATGAGTTTTTCCTTGTCAGGCGGCGACAGCCGCTAAGTGAGAGGGCACGGCGGCGCGATGCGGGCCGTCGGAACCCGGCCATTTTACCCGAGGCGGCGCGGGATGGGGCGGCTTGTGGATAAAAGCGGGAAATGGGGATCGGTGTGGATAAGTCGTCCTCCGCCCGTCTCCCGCGGGGAAGACGGGCAGGACTTACCAACGGCTGAACGGGTGCTTGGACAGATAGGCGTTGGTGAAGCGGCCATCGTGCGTCACCTCCTCGCCCAGCCAGGCCGGCTTGTCGAACGCGGTGTCCTCGCTCGGCAGTTCGATCTCGGCCAGCACCAGGCCGGCGTTGTCGCCGAAGAACTCGTCCACTTCCCACACAAAGCCGCTGTGCTCGATGCGGTGGCGCAGCTTGTCCACCACCATCGGGCACATCGCGCCCATGATGGTCTGCGCGTCGGTCAGCGGGATGGCGTACTCGAATTCATGGCGGGTGACGTCGCTGATATTGCCTTTCAGCGTCAGCCAGGCCTGCTGGCCCACCACGCGCACGCGCACGGTGCGTTCCTTTTCCACCGACAGATAACCCTGGCGGTACTGCACGCCAGGGGCCAGGCCGCGCCAGCTGTCGCCGTTGACGCGGAAGCGGCGTTCGATTTCCAGTGCCATGGCACCTTCCTTTTCAATTTACGGTTGGGGAGCCGGCGGCGGGCAGGCCGCCAGCGGCTCCAGGTAGAAGGTCAGGCTGCTGCGCTGCGGCTCCACGCCGGCCTCCCGGCCATATGGATGCGCTTGCATCCACAGGCTGCCCAGCAGCATGCGGCCATCTTCCAGCGCCAGGTGGCTGTCCAGTTTCTGCAGGCCGGCATCATCGCGCCATTCCAGCGCCACGTTCAGAATCGGGCGGGTCAGGCCGCGATCGGCCTGCAGGCTGCCGGATACCGACAGGGTCGCCTCTTCCTCGTGCATGGCCCCGGCGAAGCGGCCGTTGGGCGTCAGGCACAAGGTCAATGGCTTCAGCGCTTCGCTGTCGCGTTCCACGATCAGTTTCAGCGCCGGCGGATGCGGCGGGGCGGCGGGCAGCTTAGGCGCTGCGAGGGCGGCGGCGGAGGCCAGCAGCAGGCCGGCGGCGAACAGGATTTTCATGGCGATTTCCCGGCTCAGAATGGCTTGACCACAACCAGGATCACCACCGCCAGCAAGACCAGCACCGGCAGTTCGTTGAATACGCGGAACCAGACATGGCTCTTGCGGTTGCCGTGGTTGGCAAAATCGTGGTACAGCTTGCCGCAGTAGCCGTGATAGGCCACCAGCAGCGCCACCAGCGTCAGCTTGGCGTGCAGCCAGCCGCCGGCAATGCCGAAACCCAACCACAGCGCCAGGCCGGTGGCCAAGGCCAGCGCGGCCAGCGGCGTCATGAAGCGCAGCAGTTTTCTCGCCATCAGCAGCAGGCGGTCGTACTCGGGGCCTGGCGATGCCATCGCCAGGTTGACGAACAACCGCGGCAGATAGAACAGGCCGGCAAACCAGGACACCACGAAGAAGATGTGGAAGGCTTTGAGGTACAAATAGCTCACGTTGGCTTTATCCAGTAGATGATGAGGGGCCGCGCAGGCCGATCAGCTTGTCCCATGGGTCTTGCAGCGGGCACAGGCAGAGGCCGTTTTCGATGGCCATCGGGCCGCGGCACAGCGCTGACAAATGCCGGATGCATTGCTCGATCGAGGCATTCATGCCTGCGCCTCGTACTGACAGCGCAGCGCCTTCGGTAGTTTCCGCAATACCCGCTCGCGCGAGCCGGCGATGCCCTGGCGGATATCGTCTGGGCTCAGCGCGTCCGTCGACCACACCTGCACCCAGCGCGCCCGCGCCAGATACGGCGCAGGCCGCACGCCGGGCAGGCCGCTGGCCATCAGGAAGTCTTCGTCGGCCACCTTGTAGCTGAGCGCGTCGCAGCCGCACGCCAGAAACATCTTGCCGCCTATGCTGACCACCCGTTCGCTGCCCCATTTGACGTCGAAGCTGGCGCCGGGGAGCGAGCAAGCGTATTCCAGCAGCGCGTCGAGCAGGGCGGGAGACAGGCCGGCCATCGCGCTCAGGCTTTGCGGCCGGCGGCCTGGTACAGCGGCCACACCTGCGGGATGTGGGCCTGCAGGTCGCGGATGCGGGTGGGGCCGGACGGGTGGGTGGACAGGAATTCCGGGCCGCTGCCGTTGCCGGCCGCCTGCATCTTCTGCCACACATTGACGGCGGCGTTGGGGTCGTAGCCGGCTCGCGCCATCAGCTCCAGGCCCATCACGTCGGCTTCGGATTCCATGGTGCGGCTGTGCGGCTTGTTCAGCGTCACGTCGGTGACCATGGACGCCAGTTTCAGCTGATCGGCGCTGAAGCCGGCCAGCACGCCCACCAGCGACAGGCCCACTTGCTGCATATAGGCCTGGCTCATGTTCTCGCGCGTGTGCTCGCGCAGGGCGTGCGAGATCTCGTGGCCCAGCACCGCCGCCAGTTCGGCGTCGGTGAGTTTCAGCCGCTTGACGATGCCGGTGTAGACCATGATCTTACCGCCGGCCATGGCGTAGGCGTTCATGTCGTCGGTGGTCAGCACGTTCACTTCCCAGCGCCAGTTGCGGGCGTCTGGGCGGAAGGCAGGCGTTTGGGCGATCAGCCGCTGCGAGATCAGGCGCACGCGCTTGGTCAGCGCGGCATCGGTATTGAGCCGGCCGGCCGCGCGCGCTTGCTGCAGCTGCTGCGCGTAGGCCTGGGCCGACATCTGTTCCACGTCGCGGCTGGACAGCAGCATGCTCTGGCTGCGGTTGACGCCGACGGCGCCGCCCGAGGTGGTGACCACCTGGGCGCATGAGGCCAGAGCGGCGGCCAGCAGCGCGCCGCCCAGCCAGCGTTTCCAACGATTGCGCATCATGTTTGCCCGGTCAGATTTCCACCATCTGGAAGTCGTCCTTGCGGGCATCGCAATCCGGACAGGTCCAGTTGGGCGGCAGGTCCTCCCAGCGGGTGCCCGGCGGAATGCCGTCTTCCGGGCGGCCGGCGGCCTCGTCGTAGATGAAACCGCAGATCAGACACATCCAAGTACGCATCGCTTCGCCCCCTTGATCGGATAAAATGGGTATTCTAAATCTTGCCAACGCAATAAGACAGAAGAGGTTCACCCTTGACCACTCCCGCCACTCCTCCCATGGTGTTGACACTGGCCGGTTCCGACCCGTCCGGCGGCGCCGGCATCCAGGCCGACATCCTGACGCTGGCCAGCCTGGGCTGCCATCCCCTGTCGGTGATCACCGCCATTACGGTGCAGGATACCGTCGGCGTCAATGACTTGATGGTGCTGGATTCGGACTGGGTCAACGATCAGGCCCGCTTCCTGATGGAAGACATGCCGGTGGCGGCGTTCAAGATCGGCATGCTGGGCAGCGTGGAAAACGTCGCCGTGGTGGCGCAGCTGATCGCCGACTACCCGGACATCCCGGTAGTGCTGGACCCAGTGCTGGCCAGCGGCGGCGGCCACGACCTGGCCGACGAGGACGTGATCTCGGCGATGCGCGACATGCTGATCCCGCAGGTGTCCATCCTGACGCCCAACAGCCTGGAAGCGCGCCGGCTGGCCAGCAACGATCCGGACGAGGACGAGGAGCTGACGCTGGATCAGTGCGCCGAGCGCATCATGGCGCTGGGCGTGCCCTATCTGCTGATCACGGGCACCCATGAAAATTCCAAGGAAGTGATCAACAGCCTGTACGGCCAGGACGGCGTGGTGCGTTCCGACCATTGGGAACGGCTGCCCGGCAGCTATCACGGCTCCGGCTGCACGCTGGCTTCGGCCATCGCCGGCATGCTGGCCACCGGCTTGTTGCTGCCGGAGGCGGTGCGCGAGGCCCAGGAATACACCTACCAGACGCTGCTGAACGGCTTCCGTCCCGGCATGGGCCAGTTCCTGCCGGACCGCATGTTCTGGGCGCGCGGCGAGGACGAGGACGAGGCCGATGCCGCCAAGGGTTGAGGGCTTGTACGCCGTCACGCCGGACGGCCTGGACGACGCGCGTCTGTTTGAACTGGCGGCGGCGGCCCTGGCTGGCGGCGCGTGCGCGCTGCAATACCGCGACAAGAGCGGCGACGCCGCGCGGCGGCTGCGTCAGGCGGCGGCTTTGCGCCGCCTGTGCGGCGAGCATGGCGCGCTGTTCATCGTCAACGACGATGTGGCGCTGGCGCTGCAAGTCGGCGCGGATGGCGTGCATCTGGGGCGGGACGATGGCGACATCGCCGCCGCGCGGGCCGCGCTGGGGCCGGACGCCGTGATCGGCGCTTCATGCTACAACCGGATCGAACTGGCGCGCGCGGCGCTGGCGGCCGGGGCCAGCTATGTGGCGTTTGGCGCGGTGTTTCCATCGCAAACCAAGCCTGAGGCCGTCGTTGCGCCGCTGGCGCTGTTGGCCGAGGCGGCGGCGCTGGGCGCGCAGACGGTGGCGATAGGCGGCATCACGCCGGCCAATGCGGCACAGGCGGCGGCGGCCGGGGCGGGCGCCATCGCGGTGATAGGTGGCCTGTTCGACGCGCCGGACATCGGCGCGGCGGCGCGGGCGCTGGCGGGCTGCTTTACAGAACGGTGATGTCCGCCAGGCGGTAGGCCACCGCCGGGCTCTCCTGGCAGAACACGCGCGCCTGCACGGTAACCGCATGGCCTTTGAGCCGGGCCATGTCTTCCTGGCTCAGCGCCAGGCTGGAGACGCGCCGCGCGCCGCAGGCGCCGGCATCGTCAAGACGGATAGGTTGGCGCAGCTTGAGGTGGTAGGTCTCGGAAAACGTGCCTTCGGCCTTGCTGCCGGCGGCGACGGGGCCGATGACGGTCCCGCTGAGGGTGATGGGGGCGGCGTGGTCGCCATCGACGCGGAGCAGCCGCCCGGCGCTATGGCCGGGCAGGCTGGCAGCCAGCATGAAGCCGGCCAGCACGGTACTGCAGAACTGACTCATCCCGATAGATCTTCTTGTGTCCGTTATTCTTGTTCAGACTTGGCACCATTTCACCAGCGTTCACTTTGTCGGACAATCGGGGTTATCCCCAATCCGTTTTCCCCAGAAAAAATCCCCCGCCATTTGGCGGGGGATTTTGTTTGATCGCAAGTTAGGCTTCAGGCATTGGCCTTGCGGTACAGCTCGATCAGGCGGCGGGTGGAGCAGTCGTGCTCGGCGTGCGACAGCTTGCCGGTCAGCTCGGCGTGGATGGTCTTGGCCAACTGCTTGCCCAGCTCCACGCCCCATTGGTCGAAGCTGTTGATGTGCCAGATCACGCCTTGGACGAAGATCTTGTGCTCGTACAGCGCGATCAGCGAGCCGAGGTTGCGCGGGTCGAGGCGGCTCATCAGCAAGGTGTTGGTCGGGCGGTTGCCGCCGAATACCTTGTGCGGCACCAGCGCTTCCAGCTCCTCGCCCTTCAGCCCCTGTTCGGTCAGCTCGGCGCGCACTTCCTCGGCGGTCTTGCCGCGCATGAAGGCTTCGGCCTGGGCGAAGACATTGGCCAGCAGGATCTCGTGGTGGCCCGGCAGGCTGGAGCGGTTTTCCAGCGAGGCGATCAGGTCGATCGGCGAGATGTGGGTGCCCTGGTGCAAGAGCTGGAAGAAGGCGTGCTGGCCGTTGATGCCGGTTTCGCCCCAGATGATGGGGGCGGTTTCATAATTGACCGGCTGGCCGGACAGCGTCACCTGCTTGCCGTTGGACTCCATGTCCAGCTGCTGGATGAAGGCCGGCAGGCGGTGCAGGTACTGGTCGTACGGCGCGATCACATGGCTGCCGCCGCCGTAGTAGTTGATGTACCAGATGCCTATCATGGCCAGCAGTACCGGCATGTTCTGCTCGAACGGCGCGTTCATGAAGTGCTGGTCCATGATGTGGGCGCCGTTCAAGAGCTCGGTGAAGTTCTCCTCGCCCAGGTACAGCATGATGGGCAGGCCGATGGCCGACCACAGGCTGTAGCGGCCGCCCACCCAGTTCCAGAATTCGAACATATTGGCCGGATCGATGCCGAAGTCCGCCACCGCCTTCTGGTTGGTGGACACGGCGACGAAGTGCTTGGCTACCGATCCTTCGTCGCGCGAGTGCGACAGGAACCACTCGCGGGCGGTCAGGGCGTTGGTCAGCGTTTCCTGGGTGGTGAAGGTTTTGGACTCCACCACGAACAGCGTGGTTTCCGGGTGGACCTTCTTCAGCGTTTCCTTCAGCTGCGCGCCGTCCACATTGGAGACGAAGTGCATGTTCAGGCGCGGATGGCCAAACGGCTTCAGCGCGCTACAGACCATCAGCGGGCCGAGGTCGGAGCCGCCGATGCCGATATTGACGATGTCGGTGATGGGCTGATTGGTGAAGCCCAGCCAGTCGCCGGAGCGCACGGCGTGGGCGAAGCGGCCCATCCGCTCCAGCACCGAATTGACCTGCGGCATCACGTCCTCGCCATCGACGATGATGGGCGAGTTGGTGCGGTTGCGCAGCGCGATGTGCAGCGCGGAGCGGTGCTCGGTGCGGTTGAGCTTCTCGCCCTTGAACATCGATTTGATGCGCGCCGGCAGGCCGGCTTCGCGCGCCAGCTCCATCAGGCCCATCAGCGTGGCGTCGGTGATGCGGTTCTTGGAATAGTCGAGGAACAGTCCGCCCACTTCCAGCGAGTAGCGCTCCGCTCGCTCCGGATCGGAGGCGAACAGGTCGCGCATGTGCAGGTGCTTGGCTTCGGCAAAGTGGTCCCACAGGGCTTGCCAGGCTGGGAGTTCGGTCAGTTCACTCATGATATCTCGTCCTATTCCGCTTGTTTATTGTCCAGCCTGCGGTTCTTCAGGCTGTGCTTGGTTTTTTCCAGCTGGCGGATCAGTCCCGGTCCGCGGCGCAGGGCCACGCTGACCGCCAGGATGTCTATTTGCACCAGATGCACGATGCGCGAAATCATCGGGCTGTAGGTTTCATTGTCTTCCAGCGTGTCGGCGATCAGCGACACGGTGGCGCGGCGCGCCAGCGGCGAGCCGCTGGTGGTCAGCGCGATGACTTTGGCGCCGGCGGACAGCGCCACGTCCACCGCTTCCAAGAGCTCCATGGTGCGGCCGGAGCTGGAAATCGCCACCAATACGTCGTCCGGGCCCAGCACCGACGCCGCCATCATCTGGATGTGGGTGTCGGAATAAGCCACGGTGGGGATGCCGAAACGGAAGAACTTGTGCTGGGCGTCGGCGGCGATGATGCCGGAGTTGCCCAGGCCGTAGAATTCGATGCGATGGGCGTCGGTCAGCAGCCGCACGGCGGCTTCTATGGCCTGCGGGTTGACGTCGTTGCGGCACTTCAGCAGCGCCGACACGGTGTTGTCGAACACCTTGGCCACGATTTCGGACGTCGGGTCTTCCGGGCGCACGCTGGAGTGGACGTAGGGCACGCCGGTCACCAGGCTGCCGGCCAGCTTCAGCTTGAAATCGGGCAGGCCGGAACAGCCGACGGTGCGGCAGAAACGGATCACGGTGGGCTGGCTGACGCCTGCGCTCTTGGCGATGTCGGCCACGGCGGCCTGGATCACCGTGTAGGGCTGTTCCAGCACCAGCTCGGCCACTTTGCGCTCGGCCGAGGACAGCATCTCCAGTTGGCCACGGATGCGATCAAGCATGCATGTCTCCTGCTGAGCCGCCGCGAGGAGAGGTGGAAACGTCCACCGGGGAAGGGTCGCTGCGCGGCGCCAGATGGTCCGCCAGGTAGGCGGCCACGCCCTGCAGGGCGGGATAGGCGCTGGTGATCAGGTAAACCGGGATGTCGGCCAAATAGCCGGACATCCGTCCCTTGTCCTCGAAGCGGCGGCGAAATGGGGATTGTTCAAAAAAACCGCTTAGACGCGGCACAATACCACCACCTATGTATACCCCGCCACGGGCACCGAGCGTCAGGGCCAGATTTCCGGCGGCGGAGCCCAGCGCGCCGCAAAAGATTTCCAGGGTTTCGCGGCAGCGCGCGTCGCGCCCGGCCAGCCCTTGCGCGCTGATCCAGGACGGCTCGCGCGGGGCGTCGTCCTCGCCGTCGCGCTCGCACAGCGCCTGATGGATCAGGCTGATGCCGGGGCCGGACAGCAGGCGTTCGGTCGAGACATGGCCGAAGCGCGCGGCGGCGTAGCGCCAGACCACGGACTCGCGCTCATCCAGCGGCGCGAACGAGACATGGCCGCCTTCGCCGGCCAGCGCGCGCCAGCCGCCGGGGTGCGGCACCAGCGCCGACACGCCGAGGCCGGTGCCGGGGCCGATCAGCGCCAGCGGCGAGTCCGGCCGCGGCGCGCCGCCGCCGATTTGCGTCAGCTCCTTGGCGGGCAGCTTGGGCAAGGCCAGCGCCAGCGCGGTGAAGTCGTTCAGCAGCAGCAAGGTGGACAAGCCCAGCGCGCGGCGCGCGGCTTCAATCGAAAACGACCAATGGCAATTGGTCATGGTCACCCGGTCGCCGTTCAGCGGATTGGCGATGCCGATGGCGGCATGGGCGACGCGGCGGGCGCCGGTTTGGGCCAGATAGTCGCGCAGCGCGTCTTCCAGCGTCGGGTAGCGCGCGGTGGGCAGCGTCAGGATGTCCTCGATGACGCCGGGGCCGGTTTCCAGCGCGAAACGCGCGTTGCTGCCGCCGACGTCGCCGAGCAGGCGCGGCCAGGTTTCAGGCAGACCAGTAGACATCGAGCGGCACCTTGTCTTGTGCCAGGAAGTGGCTGATCGGCAGCGTGTCGCTGACGGCGCGGCTGGCGGCTTCCAGTATTTCGCGCTTCTTGGCGCCCTGGATGGACAGGATCAGGCTGCCCGATTGCAGCAGCGCGGCGTAGCTCATCGATATGCGGCGGTGCGGCGCCGTCTGCGGCGTCACGGCGAGGATGGGGTGCGCGTTTGCCGGGTCCAGGCCGGCGGCCAGCTCCGGCGCGCCGGGGAATAGCGAGGCGGTGTGGCCGTCTTCGCCCATGCCCAGGATGGCGACATCCGGCGCGACAAAGTCGCGGCAGGCGGCGGCCACTTCGGCGTCGATGTCCTTGGCTTCGCGCACCAGCGGCAGGAAGCGGGCCGGTGCGGCGCGGTTCTGCAGCAGATGGGCGCGGACCAGGCCGGCGTTGCTGTCCGGGTGGTCCGGCGCGACGAAGCGCTCATCCACCAGGGTGACGGTGATGCGCTTCCAGTCTATGGCCATTTCCGCCATCAACTGAAAGAAAGGGATCGGGGATTTGCCGCCTGACACCGCCAGCACGGCGTTGCCGCGGCTTTCGATGGCGGCCGATAAACGCGAGGCCACGCTGTTGGCCAGGGCGTCGGTCTGTTGCTTGGCTTCCGGAAATTCCAACCAGTTCATGGGCGTACCTCGTTGATTTCTGTATAGGGCGGAAGCCCGGCGTGGCCGGGCGTTCCGCCGCAACGTGCCTGTCGCATGGAAAGCAAAAAGGCGGAACGCCCCCGCAGGGGGCTTCCGCCCTACCTTAACACTCCTCGTGCCAGCTGATGCCGTCGCGCGACAGCAGCGCGCTGGAGGCGGCCGGGCCCCAGCTGCCGGCGGTGTACTGCTTGGGCGGATTGTTGGTGCTGGCGGCCCAGGTGTCCATGATCGGCTCCACCCAGCGCCAGGCCTCGATCAGCTCGTCGCGGCGCATGAACAGCGCCAGCTTGCCGCGGATCACATCCAGCAGCAGGCGTTCGTAGGCGTCGGCGCGGCGCACCTTGAAGGCTTTGTAGAAGTCCAGGTCCAGGTAGGCCGGCTGCAGGCGCATGGTGTCGCCCGGTTCCTTGGCCAGGAAGTACAGGCGGATGCTTTCATCGGGCTGCAGGCGGATCACCATGCGGTTGGCGTGGTGGCAGCCGCCCAGCGGGCCGGCAAATACCTGGTGCGGCACGTCGCGGAAGTTGATGACGATTTCCGCCAGACGTTCCTGCATGCGCTTGCCGGTGCGCAGGAAGAAGGGCACGCCGGCCCAGCGCCAGTTGTCGATCTCGGCCTTGATGGCGACGAAAGTTTCGGTTTGGCTGTGTTGCGGAATGCCGGCTTCTTCCAGATAACCCACCACCGGCTGGCCGCCCACGGCGCCGGCCTTGTACTGGCCGCGCACGGTCTTGGTGGCGACTTCCTGCTCCGTGAACGGGCGCAGCGCCTTCAGCACTTTCAGCTTCTCGTCGCGGACGGCGTCGGCTTCCAGGTTGGCCGGCGGCTCCATGGCCACGATGCACAACAGCTGCAGCAGGTGGTTCTGCACCATGTCGCGCAGCGCGCCGGTGCCGTCGTAGAAGTCGCCGCGGCTGCCCACGCCCAGTTCTTCGGAAATGGTGATCTGCACGTCGTGGATCCACTCGCGGCGCCACAGCGGCTCGAACAGCGCGTTGGCGAAGCGGATGGCCATCAGGTTCTGCACCGACTCCTTGCCCAGGTAGTGGTCGATCCGGTACAGCTGGTCTTCCTGGAAGAAGCGGGCCACGTCGTCGTTGATCTCGTTGGACGAGTCCAGATCGGTGCCCAGCGGTTTTTCCAGCACCACGCGCACGTTGTCGCGGTTCAGGCCCACGGCGGCCAGGTTTTCGCAGATGCCGGCGAACAGGTTCGGCGCGGTGGCCAGGTAGCACACCACCACCTTGCCGGCGTCGTTGCCGATCTTCTCGGCCAGCGCCGGGAAGTCGGCCGCCTGCGAGGCGTCCACTTTCAGGTAGTCGACGCGGGCACAGAAGCTCTGCCAGGCCGCGGCGTCGAAGTGAGCCTTGATATGGATGCGGGATTGTTTCTCGACGGAAGCCAGGTAATCGTCGCGGCTCAAATCCTTGCGGCCCAGCGCCAGGATGCGGCCCTGCTCATTGAGCAGGCCGGCGGCGTGCGCCTGATAGAGGGAAGGCAGCAGCTTGCGCATGACCAGATCGCCGGCGCCGCCGAACAGCACCATGTCGAAGGCAGGGGTAGGGGTAGAACGAGTCTCCATCCTGATCTTCCATCTCGAAGTTTAATTAGATGTAGTTATATTACCATCCAGCCACTTGATGTCTACGGCAAAGCCGCGGACAGAGCCGCTTTTGCAACACCTTTTGCCTTGGCTCAAAATTTGGGGCGATTTGCTGGAAATCGTTCTTGGAAAAGAGGATAGTCGCCACTAGACGCTGCGGGCGCTACGTAGTTCGCCTTGCGTTTTGCGTGTAGTAAAACTACTATTTGCATCAATTCAACACGGAACGTCACCATGGCTTTGCATCCCACCCTGTCCGCCGTTACCGACCGCATCATTGCGCGCAGCCAGCCGCGCCGCAGCGCCTACCTGGCTCGCGTGCGCGCCGCTGCCCAGCAAGGCCGGGTGGAGCGGGCCCATCTGTCGTGCACCAACCTGGCCCACGCCTTCGCGGCGATGCCTGATACGGTGAAAATCCACTTGAAGGAAGAGCACCGCCCCAATCTGGCGATTGTGTCTTCCTACAATGACATGCTGTCGGCTCACCAGCCGCTGGCCGCCTTTCCGGCCTGGCTGAAAGAGGCCGCGCTGGCGGCCGGCGCCACCGCCCAGTTCGCCGGTGGCGTGCCGGCGATGTGCGATGGCGTCACCCAGGGCCAGCCCGGCATGGAGCTGTCGCTGTTCAGCCGCGACGTGATCGCCATGAGCACCGCCGTCGCGCTGTCCCACCAGATGTTCGACGCCGCCCTGTACCTGGGTGTGTGCGACAAGATTGTACCGGGCCTGATGATAGGCGCGCTGAGTTTCGGCCATCTGCCGGCGCTGTTTGTTCCGGCCGGTCCGATGACGACCGGCATCGCCAATGACGAAAAGGCCAAGGTGCGCCAGCTGTACGCCGAAGGCAAGGTAGGCCGCGACGCGCTGCTTGAGTCGGAGTGCCAGTCTTACCACGGCCCCGGCACCTGTACCTTCTACGGCACCGCCAACTCCAACCAGATGCTGATGGAGATCATGGGCCTGCACCTGCCGGGCGCCGCCTTCGTCAACCCGAACACCCCGCTGCGCGAGGCGCTGACCCGCGCCGCCGCGGCCCAGGCCGCCAAGATCGCCGCCCAGGGCGAGCAGTTCACCCCGGTGGGCGAGATGATAGACGAGAAGTCCATCGTCAACGCCATCATCGGCCTGCTGGCCACCGGCGGCTCCACCAACCACACCATGCACATCGTGGCCATCGCCCGCGCGGCCGGCATTGACGTCAACTGGGACGATTTCGACGAGCTGTCTGCCATCATCCCGCTGCTGGTGCGCGCCTACCCCAACGGCAAGGCCGACGTGAACCACTTCCACGCCGCCGGCGGCATGGGTTTCGTGATCCGCGAACTGCTGTCTGCCGGGCTGCTGCACGAAGACGTGGGCACGGTGATGGGCCGCGGCCTGTCGCGTTACACGCAGGAACCGTGGCTGGACAACGGCGAGTTGAAATGGCGTGATGCGCCCGCCGTCAGCGGCGACGACAGCGTGCTGCGCACGGCTGCCAATCCGTTCTCGGCCGATGGCGGCCTGAAGTTGATGGCCGGCAATATCGGCCGCGGCGTGATCAAGGTGTCGGCGGTGAAGGCCGAGCACCGCGTGGTGGAAGCCCCAGCGGTGGTATTCCATGACCAGAACGACATGCTGGCGGCGTTCAAGCGCGGCGAGCTGGAAAAAGACTTCGTCGCGGTGATCCGCTTCCAGGGCCCGCGCGCCAACGGCATGCCGGAACTGCACAAGCTGACCCCTGCGCTGACCATCCTGCAGGAGCGCGGCTTCAAAGTGGCGCTGGTGACCGACGGTCGCATGTCCGGCGCGTCCGGCAAAGTGCCGGCCGCCATTCATGTGTCGCCGGAAGCGCTGTCCGGCGGCGCCATCGGCAAGATCAAGGATGGCGACCTGATCCGCGTCAACGCCGAAACCGGCGAACTGGCGGCCCTGGTGGACGCCGCCGAATGGGAAGCGCGCGAGCAGGCTCAGGCCGATCTGGCGCACAATGAATACGGCATCGGCCGCGAGCTGTTTGCGGTGTTCCGCCACGTGGCCGACCATGCCGAGGCCGGCGCGATGAGCTTCCGCCATCCGGACTGGAACTGACCCGGTTAACCGATTTTGCAGCGCGCCGCGCGACCACGCGGTGCCCGCTAACAGGAGATTGAAATGGATGCTTTGACTGTATTGCGCCAAGGCCCGGTGGTGCCGGTGATCATCGTCAACGACGCTGCCGTGGCGGTGGACCTGGCCCATGCCCTGGTGGCCGGCGGCATCAAGGTGCTGGAAGTGACGCTGCGCACCAAGGCCGCGCTGGCTGCCATGCGCCGCATGCGCGATGAAGTGCCGGAAGCTATCGTCGGCGCCGGCACCCTGCGCAACCGCGCCCAGCTGGAAGCGGCGGTGGACGCCGGCGCGCAATTCGGCATCAGCCCGGGCTTCACCGGCGAGCTGGCCTCGGCCGCGCGCGCGTCCAACCTGACGTTGATCCCCGGCATCGCCACGCCGTCCGAAGCCATGTGGGCGCAGGACGAAGGCTTCAACACGCTGAAGCTGTTCCCGGCCGAGGCCGTGGGAGGCGTCAAGCTGCTGAAGTCGCTGGCCAGCCCCTTCCCGGACCTGCGTTTCTGCCCGACCGGCGGCATCGACATCAAGAAGGCGCCGGAATACCTGGCCCTGCCCAATGTGCTGGCCGTAGGCGGCAGCTGGCTGACGCCGGACGACGCCATCGCCGCCCGCGATTGGGACCGCATCACCCAGCTGGCGCGCGAGGCAACCCAGCTGGCGCGCAGCTGATCCGCCTACCTGCACATCACACTCCAACCGCCCTGCAGCCGCTGCTGCAGGGCGGTTTTCATTGTGCATGAGAATATATAAATAACGTTTTCAGCTAATTATTTTGTTCCAAATCTTTTTTGGGGGATTCACTCTAATCTTCCATGCCAGACTTGCGCAAAGAATTGTGAAGTGCCGACTTGGCCATGGCGGGCATATGGCATTGCTGCAGGGAGGGCTTGGCAGGTGAGATTGTCTATTGACTGCATTTTTTTTGGAAAATTGAACTAACTTTCGATTTTATGCATTATTTTATGTGATTTATTTAATGATTTTTGATATATCTTGCTGTTTTTATTTTATGTTTCGCAGACAAGAATAGACAAAATTGTTGCGAAAATGCACGAAATAATGCCTGCGTGTTACAAACATTTTCCATTTTTATTTCATGCTGATACATTTTGTTTAATGCCTTGAGCATTAAACAAAAATAGTGGTCTGCAATCGAGAAAAGGGAAATGTGATGACACGGACGCAAGTTCCATGGCGTCTCAGCGCATTGGCGCTGGGCGTTGGCTTGATCGGCGCGCTGGCAGGATGCGGCGGCGGCGGCGGGGATAGTGGCACCAGCAATAGCAACACCAGCAATTTGGCGGGTAGCGGCAACCAACTTACGCTGGATGTGTTTGGCGCGCGCGGCGGCACGCTGGCTGCTGCCAGCGGCAATTGCCCAGGTGGCGCAACGGTGAATTGGACCACTCCGGGCCAAGCGGCACCGGTGAGCGGTAATTATATTGATGATCCCAATCCGTCGCAGCCGCTCACTGTCAGCGTCAGTTGCGGTGGAGTGTCCGCCACTCAGACCTTGGCTCCGCAAAACGTGTTTGCCTCGTCTTCGGTTTTTGCCGTGACCAATCCCGATGGCACGCTGGCGGTATGGGGCAGCAGCCGTTTGGGCGGCGACACGTCGGTATTGAAGGTCCAGCCGCAAAATGTAGTTAAGGTGGTCGGTAGCGAGCGCGCCTGGGCCGCGTTGCAGTCCGATGGCACCGTGGTGACC